>JBGSXK010000759.1:0-9455 GCA_041751455.1 Anaerolineae bacterium | reverse complement strand
ACCGCCTGATCGTTGGCGGCAAGGATGAAATGGGTCATGAGTGAACTGGCTTTAGAGAATAATCCGGGTGTGCGCCAGCTTTCCAGTATGGTGCTCAACGGCACGGTACTCTCAACCACCGTTGCAGCCGTGACACCTGTGCTGTTGATGGGGCTGGTGGCGCGCCCCCTGCTGGATGATCGTCTGCTGGCCTGGGCGCTGGCCGCCCTGGTGGGCGGGCTGGTCTTTGGCATAGCCGTTTATAATCTCAACCGCCGAGGGCTGGATAGTCGTATGGATGCTTTTATCGCCACACTGGAACAGATTGCTAATGGCGACCTGCGTGAGCGGCTCGACGTGTCACAGCTGGAACTGAGCGGGGATGATGGACGGTTGCTGGCGCGTCTTGGGCGGGGGATCAACCATGCACTGGAGCGCGTGCATCAGGTCACGCTGGAAATTGACGCGGCAGTGAAGCGGGTAGAGACCGATACGCAGGCGATACTGGAAGCCACCGCCCGGCAGATCACGATGGCGAATGAGCAGGATAACGTGGTGACAGAGACCACCGCCACTGTCAACGAAGTTCGCGCAACAGTCACCGAAACCGCTGAGCGTGCCCAGAGTGTGGCCGAAACCGCCCAGGTCTCGGTGGATATTTCGCGCGCGGGTATAGAGGCAGTCTCCGAGACAATTTCTGGCATGGAGCTTATTCGTCGCCGGGTGGAGGATATCGCCGATAATATCCTCGTGCTTTCCGAGCATACGCAGCAGATCGGCGAGATTATCGCGACGGTAAACAGCCTGGCCGACCAGTCCAAAATGCTGGCACTGAACGCCTCGGTGGAGGCAGCACGTGCAGGTGAGGAAGGCAAGGGTTTTGCGGTGGTGGCACTGGAAG
Organism: Anaerolineae bacterium; assembly: GCA_041751455.1. Lineage (GTDB taxonomy): Bacteria > Chloroflexota > Anaerolineae > Aggregatilineales > Phototrophicaceae > JAIOHN01. Next base: position 8,575 of record JBGSXK010000759.1, on the reverse strand, counting down.
TGCGTAACCTGGCCGACCAGAATCGTGACGCAACCGTGCAGGTGCGCGAAATCCTGGGCGAAATCCAGCGCTCGACCAATGCAGCAGTGATGGTCACGGAAGAGGGCAGCAAGGGCGTAGACCAGGGGCAAAATCTGGTGAATCGCGCGGGCGATGCCATCCGTGAGTTATCCAATGCCATCGAAGAAGCGGCTATGGCCGCTATGCAGATCGCCGCCAGTACCCGTCAGCAGACCATCGGGGTAGACCAACTGACACAGGCGATGCGCACCATCAAGCATTCCACGGCAGAAGTGGTCAGCAGCACGATGCAGGTCGAGGCCAGTGTGCAGCGCCTGCGCAAAGTGGCTGATGATGTTAAAAGTGTCCTCACCGAGTTGAAGCTGTAGGGCAGCGATGACAGACTCCCCTGATGCAGATTTGCTTAATATTTTCCGGGATGAGGTGGGCGAATACCTGACCATACTCAATAATACGCTGCTGCAAATCGAGACTGGCGAGGCGACCACCGACCTGCTGCGTGAACTCAACCGGGTGGCACACAGCATGAAAGGTGCCGCGCGAGCGGTAGGGCTGAAGGTCATTGAGACGATCAGCCATTACATGGAAGAAGTCTTTGAGGCGGCACTGCGAAACGATTTACAGCTTACGCCTGCCGTGTGTGATTTGCTTTATGATGGCCTGGACCTGATCCAGAACGTCATCGCAGGCGAGGAAAACAGTCAGGAAGCGTTAGCGGCGGTGCTGGTACACCTTGAGCAAATCGTGGCAGGCAGTGTGGGGCAGATCAATGGCAGCGAGAAAATCTCCCGTATCCGCGCTTCACAGGAAATCCCCGCGCTGAGTCTGGAAGATGATCTGCTGAATGAACCGACGACGTTAATTATGCGCACGTCGGAAGATAGTGTTCGTGTCACAGTGAGCAAGTTTGACCAGTTGATGGCCGAAGTGAGCGAGCTGTTGGTGGCGCGGATGCAGAGCGAAGAGCGCCTGCATGAAATTGAAGTGCTGCGCCGACTGCATGGCAAATGGCGGCGTGAGTGGCAGGCCGCACGTGGGGCCTATATCCGACTGGCGCGGCGCTTGCAGGACGGCAGCGCGGGTGATGACCTTGAAGCCCTGTTTCGCTTCCTGGAAAACAGCCAGCGCCACCTGACTGATGCTAGCCACCAGTTGACCTCACTGGCGCAGGCGCTGGCACAGGACAACATGCGACTGACCACCCTGGCCGACCAGTTGCAGGACGACATCAGCGGGATGCGTATGGTGTCCTTCGAGACCCTGCTGGGGGCGTTCCAGCGGATGGTACGTGATCTCGCGCGCGATACGGGGAAACTGGTCTACCTGGATGTAAGCGGCACCACTGTCGAGTTCGATAAATCAGTACTGGACGCGCTTAAAGACCCGATTATGCACCTGCTGCGTAACGCGATTGATCATGGCATTGAAATGCCGGATATGCGCGAGAAGCTGCGCAAACCCACTACCGGGCGGGTGCTGTTGGCGGTAGAACAGCGCGGCAGCGAGATCATGGTGCGGGTCAGCGATGATGGCAAAGGCATTGATCCTCAGAGCATCCGGCAGACAGCTATTAAAGCCGGGGTACTAAGTCAGCAGGAGGCCAGTCTGTTGGGCGATGACGATGCACGCGGGCTGATTTTTCATCCTGGCCTGACCACCAGCAGCCAGGTCACGACCATTAGTGGGCGCGGCATTGGCATGGATGTGGTGCGCAACCGGGTGGAGAGCCTGCGTGGGCGGGTCAGTGTCCAGAGCGAGATTGGACATGGCACGACTATCAGCCTGATCGTGCCGGTCTCGCTGACACGCATCCGCTGTGTGCTGCTGCGCGTGGGCAAAGAAGATTATGCGTTACCCTCATCGGTGATTATCCGTATGGTTACGCTGGCAAGGCAACAGGTTTTCACAGCTGAGCACCGCGAAATGGTGGTGATCGACGATCAGCCCATGCCGCTGGTGGCGCTGGCCGATGTGCTGGGGCTGGGTGCTGACGCAAGGCATGAAGCCCAGGATGAAGCGCATGTCATTGTAGTACATGCAGCAGACCGCACAGTGGCCTTTGAGGTGGACAGCCTGGAAAGCGAGCGTGAGCTGGTCTTAAAACCGCTTGGCCGCGAGATCGCAAAGGCGCAGTTCGTCTCCGGCGCGGCGCTGCTGGGCACAGGTGTCGTAACGATTGTGCTGGATGCTAATGATCTGGTACGCGGTGCCACCGGGACTGCCCTCCCACGCGCTCGCATTCATCATACCCAGACTATGGAAAAACTGGAGCGTAAGCTGCGGGTGCTGATCGTGGATGACTCCATTACAACCCGCACCCTTGAAAAGAACATCCTGGAGACCGCCGGATTTGATGTCAGCGTGGCAATTGACGGGGTAGAAGCCTGGCGCATGATTCTGGAAACGACGTTTGACGTGGTGGTGAGCGATGTCGAAATGCCCAATATGCACGGCCTCGACCTCACGCGCGAGATTAAGGGCAACCCACGCACGCGCCACCTGCCCGTGATTCTGCTCACATCACTGAGTAAGCCAGAGCAGCGTGAGGCCGGGCTGAAGGCCGGGGCGGATGCGTATCTGGTGAAATCACAGTTCGACCAGAGCCAGTTGATTCAGACGATTCGCGCGGTGGTATAGGAAAGCCCGAACGAGCAATAGGGTACTCTCTAATCCCCCCATAATTCAGGGTGTCCCTATGCTCCAAAATAAGCGACAGTACACATAGAGAAGTAGAGACTCTTGCAATCCATGTCCACTCAGCCTATCCGTGTTTTAATTGCCGATGACAGCCCCACAGTGCGCCGTCATCTTACAGCATTGGTCAACGAGGCCGAAGGTCTGTGCGTGGTGGGCGAGGCGCGCGATGGCGAAGAAGCCCTGCTGATGGCCGAGGAACTGAAGCCGGATGTGATTTCGATGGATATTCGGATGCCCGGCATGGATGGCCTGGAAGCCACCCGCCGCCTAATGAGCCGCCAACCGATCCCGGTGGTCATCGTGAGTGGGCTGGTGGAGCGCGAGGTTGATCTCTCTTTTCATGCGCTCCAGGCCGGCGCGCTGGCTGTTGTGGAGAAGCCGCCAGACCGCCGTGACCCGCTCTTTGCGACCAAACAGCGCCAGTTGATTACCACACTGAGCGCGATGGCGCGGGTGCGGGTGGTGCGGCGATGGGAGTACCTGCCGGGCCAGAAAACGGCACCGCTGGAAATGCCACGCCTGAAAACCAGCCGTTTGCGAATGCAGCCGGAGTTAGTCGCCATCGGGGCAAGCGCGGGTGGCCCAGGAGCGTTGACTGTGCTGCTGCGCGGCCTCCCGGCAGATTTCCCGCTGCCAGTGGTCATTACCCAACATATGCCAGAAGAATTCACTGCCGGGCTGGCACGCTGGTTAAGCAAATCCACTGCACTGCGGGTACAGGTGGCACGGGAAAATCTGGTTTTGGAGCCGGGTGTGGTACACTTAGCGCCAGGCAACGCGCACCTGTCCCTCGTGCGTCAGCAAGGACAGTTAAGAACCCGACTGAACACCGCGCAGGGGAATTACCGTTATCGTCCATCGGTGGATGTGTTATTTACTTCGGTGGCACAGGCCTGTGGCGCGGCGGGGATTGGCATCATCCTCACGGGAATGGGCGACGACGGCGCGGCAGGATTATTAGAAATGCGCCAGGCCGGAGCATTGACGCTGGCACAGGACGAAACCAGCTCCACAGTTTATGGAATGCCCGGCGCAGCACTGGCGCGTGGGGGGGTGGAACAAGTGTTAGCATTATCAAACCTTGCGACCACACTTTTAAATTTAATCTGATGTACACTAGAGGTAAAAGAAGGGTCTTATGGCGTTAGAAGCGCTGCTGATTGAAGATAGTAAAACCCAGGCTGCGCAGATCAAGGACACGCTGGAAAGCATGGGGCTGCGGGTGCGGGTCGCCTATGATGGGCCAGACGGCCTGCGGGAAGCCAGCGAGAACCCCCCGGCACTCATTGTGCTGGATGTCAAGCTGCCGACAATGGACGGTTTTCAGGTTTGCCGCCGCCTCAAGCGTAACCCGGCCACCCAGGACATTCCCGTCATTATGCTGACGGAAAAAGCTGACCCAAAGGCCACGATGTCCGGCCTGCGTGCCGGGGCTGATGATTATATCCCCAAAGATATTTTTGCGGCAGAACATTTGATTAACACCTTGCAGGAATTAGGCATCCTTTAGAGGCAACAGCGTTTATGTCTCGTCCCAAAGGCCCGTATGTCATGCAACCGCCTGTGATGTCGGTACAGATAGAAGACAGCATGGACGTGATGATTGTCCGTGATACTGTGCGTCAGGCTGGCAGCTTGCTGGGGTTTTCTCCCGCCAACAGGGCGCAGCTTGCCAGCGCCGCGGCCACCCTGGCTGAACTGGTGTTGAAAACCGGAGATAGCGAAGCGCTTTATCTGAACGGCGTGATGCAGGGGAGCAAAACCGGCTTACAGGTCTCGGTGGATGCCCCCTGGCTGGAGAATGTCTCCTCGACCAATGTATTGATCGCGCTGCGTTCCAAACTGGGCGATCTGGTGGATGAGATTTTGCTGGAGGGCGAGAAGCCGCCCACGATTTTTATGATTATGTGGCTCAATGATGTACGCAGCACCGCAGAAACCAATCAGGTCAACAGCGATGAGTACCCGTCCGACCAGTGAAGCAGTCTGGCTTTCTTTCCTGACATTCAGCCTGGGCACACAGCTTTATGCCCTGCCGATTGATGACGTGGTCGAAGTCGCGGCGATGGTCGAGCTGGTGCAGGTGATCGACGCGCTGCCAGAGGTGCTGGGGCTGGCGAACCGTCACGGCGAAGTGCTGCCTGTGCTGGATTTGCGTCCAATATTTCGCCAGGGCAAGGCAAGGGTTAATGCCTCAACGTTGTTTGTGGTCGCTGCGCATGGCGACCAGAAAGTTGGCCTGGTGGTAGACGAAGTGCATCAGGTCACTTACTTCAATATGCAGCAGTTGGTGCGGGCTTCGACCAGGGAAAAGTATGTGCGTGGGATTATCCCGCAGGGGGATCAGTTGATCCAGGTGATTGCCCTTCCCCCACTACTGGCCTATTTCCTGCCAGAAACCCCCTGAGCGTCACGCTATTATTTCGAGGATTATTCATGACGGTTGAGAACGGCAGCGATCGCATTTTACTGGTCGCCAGAGATGAAGAACTTCATATGGCGTTGAGCGAGACGCTGGAAAACGCGGGAGGTTATAAAACAATCCACGCCAGCAACTTTGAGGAAGCGCTGAGTGAGATTCTGTTAAGCGATTTCAATCTGATTATCACAGAGGCGGAACTACCTGATCTGAGCGGTATGGACCTCCTGGCAGTGGTGGGTGGCCTGCGCCCCAATGCAAAAGTCATCGTGATTGATGATGATCTTTCAGCCAAAAGCGCGGTAGCGGTCTTTCGGTTGGGTGCGGTGGATTACCTGTATAAACCGCTGAATATGACCTTTGTGTTGATGCAGATCGAGCGACAGCTGGAGAAAACCAAGCTGGCCGTGCCCCGTCCAGAGCAGCCAGAGCAGCCCAAGCAGCCTTTCGCCGCGCGGGATCGTGCTCGGCGGCTTGACCCGCGTACCCGCCCGGCGGCACTCATGCTGCGGCGGCAGCAGTTTAATATGATTAATCAGGAACTCAACCGCCTGCTCAACCATGTGAAAGCGAGTTTTGTGGGTCTGGTGGACAGCGACGGCAACATGCTGGGCGCAGCCGGTACGCTGGAAGATTATGACCTGCAATTACTCACACGTGCCCTGAGTATGGATCATACTGCGCAGCGTTCTCTGGCGAACCTGCTGGAAGAAAATAAATTTCATTCCACATTTTTTGAGGGAGAGCGCAGCGGTGTGTATATCATCGAGTTTGGTACGCCTTATACCGTATCGCTGGCCGTAATTTGCGGCTCTGACGTAAAAACAGGAATGGTCTGGCTTTACAGCAAGCGTACCGCTGCCATCATTGACGAAATCTTTAAGGCCATTCCCCAACCCCGCAATCTGCCACGTTTGCAGGAATAGCCGCGTTAATTCACCTCGCTATCGTTGTATAACGCCGCCATGTGCGCCTCATCCAGGTCGGTCTGCTGCTGCTCCACCATGTACGCAGCCAGGTGCGTTAATTTATCCACTGCTTCTTTAGAAATTACCCCGTTGCGCACACTCTGATCCAGGCAGATCGCGCCCTGAGACTGGATAGGGATAAATACCACCGAGCGGATCTGTGGAATAGAGTGATTAGTGTTCGGTGCATCAGCCGATCCGGTCGCAATGGTATAACTATCGGAGATGATCGTCTTGTTTTCTTCCAGCGCTTGCCGAGCGCACTTCAGGTAACCACTGTCGATTTCTTCCAGATTGATGTTAATGGTACCCAGGACACCCAACTCTGTATCCACCGCAAAAGCCCGCTCGACCTGGGTGATGTCCAGCGCAGCGCGCATAAAGTTTAAAAGAAAAGATTCGTTCATCGGTCCCTCAATTCAACCCTAACAGCACACAGCGGCACATAGCCTACACACAGAGTTATTAGTTTAGCGTGATTCAATCAGTTGCGCGATAGCTTTTAATCCATCTGGCGTGGCAAGCTGACGAATTACTGGCGTGAGCGCGCCCAGGCAGAGCAGCACGTCGGCATGAGAAAGCATCGCAATACGCTGCACCAGCTCACGCCAGAGCTGATAAGAACGTTCCCGATCCCCCATTTCCACCCATAACGCTGCCCCTTCCATCAGCAGTTGCAGGCGCACCTGCTGGTGAGGCACACGCAGCGCAGAGTGTATACCGTTTTCCAGCGCCGCGTATTTGTCCGGCAAATCCACGCTGGCGGCGGCTACCTGGTTCTGCATAGCGATAATCGGTGCGAGTAAGGTAATCGCGCTGGCCTGGTCATAATCGTCCATAATTGCGCCGATAATCATCCCGGCGGCATGGGCGAGGTCGTGCGCCGCAGAAGGGGGCAGCAGCGGTGCAAGGGCAGCCAGCGCGCTGGCCGCGTCGTAACCGTTTTCAATATATTTGATGAGTTTCCAGCATTCAGCGATTACGGGACGACGCTGCTCGATAGGCAGACGCGGCACCAGGGCGATATAAGCATTCGTCCGATCAAAAGGATCGGTCAGTTCGTGCGCGATTTCCAGCGCTTCTGGCAGCAGCATGGGCGGCAGCAGTGCCCCCAGATCAGCCAACGCGCGCGCGCGTTTGTAGTCAAAGGGAAGTTCACCTATCGCGCCCAGGATTTCACGCAGGGTCATGTGACGCTGCTCCGGCGAAAGATGGGGGGCGATACTGATCAGGGCGGTGATGCGCTGGCCGGGACTGCCTAACTGCCGGGCGGTATCACGAGCACGTACCAGCAAATGCGATGGCAGGTGCGGGGCAAGCAGACCGAGCGCACGAGCGTGGGCGTTTTCATTGGTGATGAGCCGTACAGCTTCCAGCGCATGAGTATAGGTCTGCTCTTTCAGATGATGAGGCAGCGCGTCCACCAGGCCAGCCAGCGCAATCACACGCTCATAGGGGTTGGGCAGGTTAGAGGCGGCAGCCAGCGCGTCCAGCAGGGTCTGGTCGCGCGCGCTTTCCGGCACATGCTGCGCCAGGGCGACCAGCGCATGAACGCGAGTGTCCTGGGCTTGCATACTATGCGCCACCATCAGGCTGGCAACCAGCATATCGGGCGGCAGCACAGGTGCGAGCTGTGCCAGCAGCACCGCGCGCTCACGCTCGTCGGCCAGGCTGTGTACAGCGGCCAGCGCCTCCCCTTGCAGGTCCACCGTGAGATGCGGAGCAAGCGCTACCAGTGCCCGTGCCCGTAAATGACGACGGGTCACGCTTAAAATAATGGCTAATGAATGCTCTAGCAGGAGCGGAAGCTGCTGCATATCACTCACATATTCCAGGTGCGGAGTAAAAGCCACCAGGATTTCCGTGCGCTCTTCCTCATCAGGAATATTGCTGATGGCGGTCAGCACGGCTGAGCGTAGGCCGGTACGCAGGCTGATCGGCAGGTAACGGGCCAGAGCGATCAGGGCGCGGGCACGTTCACCTGGCTGTTGAATCATCTCAGCGCTGTGCAGGGCACGCTCGGCGGCCTCTGGCAGCAGATGATCCGCCAGGGTGTTGAGCGCCTGACTGCGCTGTGTGTCACTGTGGAACTGGTCTATCTCTTCCAGAATACGATACAGCAGACGGATGCGGATCACGGCGGGAAGATAGGGTGTGAGGTTGATAAGGCCACGTACACGCGCGTCGCTGCTGCTGATGGCCTGCGCCAGCGCGATGATTTCCAGCAGTGGGGGCGAGACCGTAGGTTCCTCATGCAGCAGCGCCAGCAGCGGAGTAACCTGGAACATCACACGCGTATAGACCACCAGATCAGTCAGGCCAGAGGATTGTTCCCAGATATAAGTGACAATGGCCAGATAATGCTGTGGCGGCAAACGCAGTGCCAGCCGCGCGATCACCTGCAACTGAGTCTCAAGGTCGGTAATTCGCTCGGCTTCTTCCAGCAGTTTGTTAATTTCGAGTTCGCTCA
>JBGSXK010000758.1:0-6647 GCA_041751455.1 Anaerolineae bacterium | reverse complement strand
ATCAGCCAGCACCAGCGTGCTAAAGCCCAGGATGAGGATCACGAGTCCCAGGTCAAGCCGCCGCATCCAGGGATATGCCATGCTAATCCCCAGCGCTTTCTGCGGGGGATGGCGCGGCCTGCGGTGTCATCTGCGGTATGTCATCCGGCACACGGGTGACTACCAGAAAACCAGCAAAGATCAGCACCGCGCCGAGCATCTCGCCCATATATTTAAACGAGGGATCACCCAGACGGATAAGCGCCCCGGCCAGCGCGGGCATCAGGCCTCCCAGGGCGATCAGCCAGTTGCCAACAACCCGGTTACGCATAATCTGCTTCTTACCAAAAATCCACGAGGAATAAATCGCCCCGCCCACCGGCGCCACTGTCCCCCAGATATTCATCACCGGGGAAAATGCACGCACAGTGCCACTCGCCCCACCCGGCATAATCCCCTCACGCACGACCACACCATCCACCACCTGATCGCGGTAGATTTGGGTCATATCTGCACCCGGCTCCCACGCGGCGGCGTTGAGTGGTGTAAAGAACAGCGTCCAGGGCAGTGTCATCACGCCGACAAGCAGCAGCGCCATCTGGAAATTACGCGCGATATTACCCTTGCGCCACAACAGATAAATCGTCCCCTGCCCCAACCAGGGCGCGACCATCAATGCGCCGCTCCAATACCATAAGCCAAAGAAAAATGAACTCCAGGTGAAATGCAGCAGTACCTGGCTGAATGTGCCTGCAAAATACATCAGCAGGCCGATCCCCCAGGCCAGCAGGTGCGGGCGGCGCTTCTGCCACCAGCGCCACAGGACAAACAGCGCGAACAGCCCTGTCACCATTGTGCTGATGAGTGAAAAAATAAAGGATAGGTTTGGGTTTTCCATATCTCGTACCTGTGACTCATTGCGGCACGTGAATTTTAGCACAAGGCCGGGGGATAAGCGATAGATTTCGGGGAAAATATACAGAAATCTACAAAGCCGCTCATGATTATGGCAGATTCAGGTGCGTGGGCTGGCGCGGCGCTACTGTGGAAAATCCACCCCAAAGAAATAATATTCCAGAATGTCGCGCACCAGCGGCGCAGCCACACCCGACCCCTCGCCGCTGTTCTCTACCATGACGACGACAGCGATCTCCGGCTCTTCACGCGGGGCATATGCGGCGAACCAGGCATGAGAGGGAACACCGCTGCCCATCCCCTGCGCGGTGGCGGTGCCCGTCTTGCCACACACACCAATATCCTGCAAGGGTGAACGCCGGAACTGGTATTCTGCCGTGCCGCGTTCCAGCGAGGTCACACCACACAACCCCTCGCGGATGACCGCCATCACTTCCGGCTTGATCCCGGCATCGCTCAGCACTTCCGGCTCCATAAGGTAGCTCGACATTTCGCCCAGGATGCCTGCTTTTTCGACAATCTGCGGGCGGTAGAGCAGGCCGCCATTAGCGATGAGCGCATACAGCCGTGTCATTTGCAGCGTCGTGACCTGCACCTCTCCCTGGCCAATGGCCATATTCACCGCGTCGGAGAAACGCCACGCACCCCCGCGCTGTGCCAGCCAGTCCGGGTCGATAATCAGGCCAGGGTCTTCAGCCACGTCGCGCAGCCCCGTCAACTGCCCCAGACCCAGGCGGCGGGCGTAAGTCGGCAGCAGGTAAGGATCGCTCTGGTCAAGCTGGTAGCCGGCTTCATAAAAATAAGGATTGCAGCTATTAATCAGCCCGCCCGCCAGAGTCAGCGTGCTATGGCCGCCTGCCAGCCAGTCGTAACGTGTAATATCCCGGTTCCAGGTACCGATGCAGGTATAACGCTGGTCGAGCGCGTAAACCCCACTATCGGCAGCGGCAATGGCCGGAACGACCTTAAAAGTAGAGCCTGCCGGGTAAATCCCCTGCGTGGCGCGGTTCAATTGTGGGCGGCGTGGGTCTTCCTGCACCGCCTGGACAATGGCATTGGCCGTGTCACGTCCCATCGAGGGGAAGGGATTGAAGGCGTTGTTATCAAAAGTCGGATAGCTGACCATCGCCAGTACCCGGCCCGTATTGATTTCCAGCACCACCGCTGATGCGCCCCTGGAAGCCGGTGCCCAGGCCGACACTGCATACGCCTCGGCCAGCAGGTCATTGATGAAGCGTTGCAAATCGACGTCGATGGTCAGCCACAGGCTTTCCGAGGGGCGCGAAGCACCCTCGGCCATAATCGTCTGGTTGCCGTTGGGTGTGACGATCAGCAGCCGTCCACCCGGCATCCCACGCAAAGTCTCATCCCAACTTTGTTCGATGCCGCTGCGTCCGATAATCGACTCCTGGTTAAAACCAGCCGCTTCCAGTGCCGGAATCTGCGCTTCGTCAGGATAACCCACATAACCCAGGATATGCGGCATCAGGGTGCCATCGGCATAACGGCGCGCCGGACGATCGCGAAACTGCGCGCGGCAGTTCGCCTCTAGCTGCGACTGCATATTGACATAGGTCGTCGCTTCAATTGTGCCCATCTCCGCAAGCTGCTCAAAGCCACGTTGATCCAGTATCGCACGCACATCCTCGGTGGGCCTGCCCAATGCCTGCCCCAGCACTGTCAGGCAGGTTTCGTAAGCGGGAATATCACGCTTGACCACGCTCACCGTCACGACACGCCCATTCTGGTCGGCCAGGATATTGCCTTCGCTGTCATAAATATTGGCGCGACTGGGCACACGCGGCTCCAGCCGCAAGCGCCCACCCCGGCCCATCGCCGCGAAAATATCGCTCGGTGACCAGGCCACTCGCCATTCGTTAACAGTCACGTCAAAAACCAGGCGCAGGGTGCGGTTCATATCGCTGAATTCACCGACCAGATCGGTAGAGAAGGTGGTGTCATAATTCAAAATCATCATCGTGCGCGTGGCACTGTCCCGGATGAGGCTGGTGATCGTGTAATCCAGCCTTTCCAGTGTCATAATCGCGTGGGAGCTTTCGTAGAGGCTGACAAATTCATCGCGCAGGGTCGCCTCGCGGCTGGCAAAGGCGATCAGATCGTACATGGTGGTGAAGTTACCCGCGCGCCATGCATCCAGGAACAACCGCGCAATACGTTCGGCGGCATCTGCCGTAAAGCTTTCTGGCGTGGGGCTGGGCAGGCTCGCCACCGTCGGCAAGATATTCTGCGCCTCCCGCGTGGCAGGCGCACAACCCACTCCCCATAAAACAAACAATAAAATTAACGCCTGTCTCAGCACATCAATAACCCACCATTTCCCACAACACAAGTTGATTATAGAGCCTGTTTTCCTTAAGAGCCAGTCATGCGGTATACTGAACCGCAGATGCCACATTCGCAATAGTGTTCGGAATTTTTCACCATCAGGGAGTGTGTCTATGTCCAACGAAATTATGCCGGCAGCGGTGCACAGCATTCGGGCGGTGGACAGCCTGGTTGCCAATGAATTTGTGCTGCACATCAACGATGAGCCTGTAACCGGAATCTTTACCATCTCCGGGCTGGTCTCGTTCAAGCTGGAAGTGAAGACCACCAATCAGTTAAAAAGAATGGAACAACCCTTCAAGATCACCAAGATGGTCCAGCGTGACCCGCACAATATCTTTAATGAATGGCTGCGCGAAACCTTCCAGGCTGGGGCAGACATCGTGCGCCCTACCCGCACTCTTACCATCGTCGCTGTTGATAATGGAGTGCAGATTCGCCGCTGGGTAGTGAAAAAGGCCTGGGTGAGCGAAGTCAGTTATTCCGACTTTGACAGCGGCTCCAGCGAGTTAATCCAGGAAACCATACGCATCCATTATGACGAGATTGAAGAAAACTGGCCGATGCTGGAGCAGCAGGGCTAGCAACTTCTGCCCCCTCACAACGTGATCTCCCGTCGTTAATCACGGTTTTGATGAGCCGCGCTTCGTGCCGGGGGCAGAATCCTGTCCCTCCTGGGGCAAAAATGCACTCAGATCCACACTATACTGCCCGGATGATTTGATTGGAAAGGGGTCGGTAGGTCTGTCCTCTACCCCCATCATCTCCCGGATGGCACGCAGCTCCGATGTACTCAGCTTGGACATCACATCCTCCTCGCCGTCAATGTTGTCGCGGCCAAAGGCACGGTGAAAGGCAATCCACTGGAACTGTTGTGTCGCCAGGTTAAGCATGAACAGCTTGCCGGGGTTGAAGCTGGCCGGTGCAAGGTCACGCGCACGCACCAGCAGAATACTGAGCGCCAGCAGCCCCACCCCTACCCACTGCTCCGGCGTGAGCCGCTCATGCAGCACAGCGAAGGACAGCGTAAGCGCCACCGCGATCTCTGTCATCGCCAGCACTGCCGTCTGCATACTGCCCAGGAACTTGACCCCAGCGAACATCGCCAGTCGTGAGAGTGCGGTGGTAATACCCAGGATAAAGATCGCCGGCAGTGCGGTCTGCAGCCCAGCATCAAGCGGCTGTGCCCCGGTGGCCAACCACGCCATAATCACCACAATCCCCATCGTGCTGAGGACATAGAGCGCCACAGTGGGCGAGGGCATTTCGTACAATACATACTGGCTGAGGATAAAAGTCCCGGCGAACATCAGCGCGTTACCCAGCATCAGTCCCACACCGAGCCAGTTGATCGGCTCGCTGCTGTAACCTGTCAGGATAATCAATGCCAGCAGCGCCAGCAGGATGCGCACCATCATGCGCAAATCCAGCCGTTCCCCGCCGATGCGCACCATCAGCACCGCGAAGACCAGATACATCCCGTTCAGAAGCTGCGCCACACTGGCATCTACCAAGCTCAGCCCACCATAATAAAACAGCGAGCCGATACCGTTGATGATGCCAATCACGACACAGCCCAGTAAGCCCGCAGGATAAATGAAGATAAAACGGCGAAAAAAGAGGGCGTAAGTCACCCATAAAATCAGCACCGCAACAAGGGTGCGCAGCGCAGCGACGGTAAACGGCTCTGCCCCTGCCTGAATCGATATCTTCCCAAAGATGGGAGCCATCCCCAGGAACATCGGCGTGAGGAAAGCCGCGATAACACCATGAAGTGGAGCGCGTCTAAGATGTACCATAAGGCCTAACTTTACTGCTTTTTGGGGCTGGCGACCAGCGGCAGATGTACCATGAACTCGCTGCCAGGCAGTTTTTCCGGGTCGAACCCACTGCTTTCTACCCACACCCGCCCACCATGCGCGCTGATAATGCTCTTGCAGATCGCCAGCCCAAGACCCAGCCCGCCTCCACGAAAGGCCGTCTTACTGGTGGAGTGCAGCATCGTGTCGCCAGCGGTATGGAAGCGGTCAAAGATGCGTTCCTGCTCGTCTTTCGCCACGCCAATGCCCGTATCACGCAGGGTGATGCGTACATGGTCTTCTTCAGTCTGCGCGCTGATGTAAATGTGACCGTTATCCGGCGTGTACTTGATGGCATTGCTCAGCAAATTGGAGAAGGCCATGACCAGCAGTTCACCATCAGCCCGAATTTTCTCCGGCCAATGGTCCGCGTCGAAATGAAGATTCAAACGACGCATTTCCAGCGCCTGTTTATAATGATCTGTCACCCGCTGCATCAGCTTTTCCAGCCCTACCGGGCCAATTGACATATCAATCTGGTTGGTCATAATGCGGCTGATGGTCAAAATCTCGTTGATAATCGCCTGCATCCGCTCAATCGCCTCAACCAGACCTTTCACCAGCATTTGGGTGTTTTCGTCCTCTTGCAGCAGGGCGCGCATCGGTGGGCTGTCTTCCAGCAGACGGCTGTAGCCGTAGACCAGCGTCAACGGGGTGCGCAGTTCGTGAGCAGTGAGCTGGATAAACGTGTCCTTCATCTTGTCCAGCCGCCGCAGCGCCTCGTTAGAGGCTTCCAGCTCACGGATACGTTCTTCCAGCCGCTTGACGATCTCCTGGGTATAACGCACCTGCGCCTCGGCCAGTTTTACCGTGTCAATCTGGTCGCGCGCGCCTTCCAGGTATTTCTGCACCTGGTCGGGCAGCGCCTCTACATCCACAGGCTTAGTCAGGTAACCGGTAATCCCCGCCGCCATTGTCAGCTCACGCTGTTCTTCCAGCGCCTGCGCCGTCAGCGCGACAATTGGAGTATGCTGGAAGCGTGAGTCGCTGCGCAGCATGGTGGTAATCTCGCGCCCGCTGATGTCTGGCAGGTTAATATCGGTCAGTACCAGGTCAGGCTGCACCCGCCGGGCAATATCGATCCCATCCAGGCCGTTTTCGGCGACGAGTACGATGTACCCGGCGAATTTCAGCGTGCGCTCCACCAGTACCCGACTGGCGGGGTCGTCCTCAATATACAGGATGGTTTCTACCACGAATCTCCACCTATCTTCATACCCGCAGGAAAGACCGGAAAGTGTCCTGTTCGCTGCGGCTGCGCAGGATTACAACTGCCAGGGCCAACCCTGACAGCTCCATTATAATCTCAATACTCTTAATCCAGATGATCGATCAGGCTTTCGACAAAAGCCTCGTCAATAAACGAGCCTTTTTGCAGCAGCAGATCAATCTGCCCACTCAGGCGAGCACGTTCCTTCACAGTGAGTTCTTTGGCTGTCACCACCACGATTGGGATACGGCTCATCTCCGGGTCGGCTTTCATCGTATCGATTACCGTAAAGCCATCAACGTTGGGCATCATCAGGTCAGTAATCACCAGGTCTGGCC
>JBGSXK010000757.1:0-3040 GCA_041751455.1 Anaerolineae bacterium | reverse complement strand
CGTCCGAAACCATCTGCATCTGCGTCGAAGGTTTTACAACGGCCATCTGGCGCAAGCATTCCATATTTCGAGAGCGCAACATAGATTTCCGGCGTTAAAATGAGATTCACGCCGCCTGCCAGTGCAAGATTACATTCTCCTGAGCGAAGACTCTGTACGGCAAGATGCACTGCTACCAGCGACGAGGAGCAAGCTGTATCAATTGTTAAACTTGGCCCCTGCAACCCCAGAATATAGGACAGCCTACCGGAAGCTATGCTGTGAGCAATTCCAGACGCATAATAAGCGTCCATCAGTGCGAGATCATCAGCTTTTGTGAACAGGTAGGAATAGTCGCTGCCTGCCATGCCGACGAATACACCTGTCCGGCTGGCTGCAAGCTGATCTGCCGCCACTCCCGCATTCTCCAATGCTTCCCAGCTCACTTCCAGGAGCAAACGCTGCTGAGGATCCATGGCGTTGGCTTCGCGTGGGGCAATGCCAAAAAAGCCCGCATCAAAGCGGTCTATCTGCTCGATAAATCCCCCATGCCGCGCGGATATTTTGCCCGGCGCATCAGGGTCAGGGTCATAGTAGTCTGAAATTTTCCAGCGGTCGTTCGGTATTTCCGTTACCGCGTCAACCCCGTCCCGCAGCAACTCCCAGTATGAATTGGGGTCATTGGCACTGCCAGGAAACCGGCAGCCCACACCTATAATAGCGACAGGCTGGCGCTTATTGGCTTCAACGGCATCTAACTTCGCCTGCATCTTTTCAAGGGCCAGATAAGCCTGCTTGAGCGGCGAAAGTTGAGCTGAGTTTGTGTCCTGCCCCATTCAAATCTCCGTCCAGGCATTGGAAATATAGAAGTTTACAAGCCACTCGTTCTCAAACAGGCATAGATAATGTGTCGAGAGCGAAATCAATCAGAGTTTATTTATTATTTAATTTTCACCCTGATTATGGTTAGTAAGACTAAAGTTCACCTAACTTTTTAAGAAGCATGGCGGTAACCTCGTCATCGGAAAGCTCCTCGAGATCAGTTGTGGTCTGCATTTCTGCCGGGCCGGGTTCGCTGATCGGTGTGGCAGCAGGGGCAGCGAATAAAACCGACTCCATGAAAGTGACAATCGCTTCAATGGTGGGATAGTCAAAAATCAGGGTGGCAGGAAGTGTACCCTGCGCGCCCAGGCCGGTTTCCAGTGTATTGCGCAGTTCCACCGCCATGAGGGAATCGACCCCAATATCCATCAGGCGTGCGCGGCGATCAATCACATGTGCAGCAGGTAGCCGCAGTGTCCGCGTGACCCGCTCACGCACAAAGGCAGTAAGCGCTTCAGTGCGGTCGTCGGGCAGCATCTCACCAAGACCCGCAAGGAATTCTGGAGTCTGGGACATAGGGTTTGTTTCGCCCACACGAGTGTGATCCATATGTTCGATATTCACATGAGGCAGGGCCTTTTCCCCCTGAGCAGTGGCCTGAGCAACGATAATGTGTTGGCTCAGCACTTCCATCACGCTGGCGGCTTCCGGGTAAGTGGCCACACGCTCGAAGCCATGCACCAGCAGCAGATCACGCCAGGCTTCGGCGGTGAGCAGAGGGTTGTCGGCGCGTGTGGCATCTTCAAACTGCTCCCACCCTTCAATCAATCCAGTTGTCACATCAAACCAGGCATGATGAAAAGTGGCCTCATACAACACCAGCAGACCGCCAGGGGCAAGCAATGTACGGGCATGATCCAGCGTTTCACCAATATCACGGGTGGCGTGCAGCGCGTTGGCTGCAATTACAATGTCAAAGCTGCCGGGTGTATATCCCTGGGCCTGCGGGTCTTTCTCGATGTTCAACAGGCCATAACGAATAAACGGATAGGCCGAGAATTTCTGCTCGGCATGCCCCAGGAAGAAATCAGACACATCAGTATAAGTGTAGCTCGTCCTGTCCGGCGGAAAAACAGACAGAATAGCCGCTGAGGTGCCTCCTGTTCCTGCGCCAATTTCCAGCACCCGAATCGGGTTTACACTAAGGCTACCCACCGCCGATTGAATAACAGCCCGTACAATGTTGTTGTAGTAGCGCACTAGCGGCCAGGTATGATAGAGAAACTGTGTGGTCTCGAATGAGCCATTGGGGAACAGGGTTTCAAGCGGATTATACGCACCCTTCAAAATCTCGGTGAGATGGTTGCCACAGCGTTGGATATATTCCAAAAGTGGGGAAATATCCGCCAGATGTGCTTCGGCTTCCCACTGCGCCTGTTCAAGGGATGCATTGGGCAGCGGCTGGCGGCTCACGAATACTTCATCATGTTGTTCCAGCAGCCCGTCTTCGCTCAACCGTACCAGCCAGCGATGAATTAGCTTGCGATAACCTTGCGTGATCTGGCATTTTTCCAGCAGTGCCTCTACTGTGTAACCTTCATCACCCTGAGAGAATACCCCGAACTGACGCAGGGTGCTCACAATATAGGCCCGCGTCAGCCGCTCTAACATATCCCACCTGTCGGCATAACTCGCCAGGTTGATGTCAATCGGGGCTTGCCACGCCTGCTGCTGGGCGGCATCCACGACCAAATTCCACACCGTCAGCGCGTCAGCCTTATAGGCAGATGGCTTTAGGGAAGCGAAGTCGTACCAGTAACGTGACCGTATCCAAGGATAGGTGGGCAGTGGCAGCCGCTGGCGTGAATAGTCTTGGTCGTACCCGCCCCAGTCCACATCCACACCCTGCACGTACAGCACCGCCAGACTTTCGAGCATCTGCACCCAATCGTTCAGATTCTCGCGCAGCGATGGTAGCCAGATCCCATAATCCGACGGTAGACAGCGACGACCCATACCCAGCAAGGTCGGGTTAGGGCCAATCTCCACGAACAGGCTGTAATTTTCCCGGCGCAGAGTTTCCATGCTTGCCGCGAATTGCACTGGTTGGCGCAAATGCCGTCGCCAGTAAGCTGCGTTACCAACTTCCTCAAATGAGGCAATTTCCCCGGTTACATCTGAAATTAGTTCAATGGTCGGCGCATAATAGGTCACTTCCCTCGCGACCCTCTCAAAATCT
>JBGSXK010000756.1:0-11878 GCA_041751455.1 Anaerolineae bacterium | reverse complement strand
CCTGCATCCTCCTAAGACTATCACAAGGGTTATCAAGAGGATTTTTGTGAGCATATTCACCTGCAGAATCCTATCGCCCGAAAATCTCGCGCAGGGGCAGTGTGAAGCCGGGCAGAATATCACCGCCATCCAGTACCCCGTCAATATTGATGATCTGCGCGGGTTTGCCGGGGGTATGAACGACCACCTGCTGATCGTCGGGGTAGACAACCCAAACCGCTGTCCCTGCCGCCAGGTAATTGCTCAGTTTGATGGCGAATTCGCGCATGTTGTCCGTTGGAGAAATCACTTCAATTGCCAGATCAGGCGGGTTGGGATTGGGGCCGCGCCGGGCGAGTTCTGGCTGGCGCGCCTTGCTGATGTACCCCACATCTGGCGCGTAGCGTTCTCCGAACACACGATACAGCCCGGCCTCGCCTGTTGTATGGCCGATGGGATTCTTCAGTAAAAACAGGTTGATAAACGTTAAAAACCAGCCGCTGAGACTTGAACAATACGGATTGCTAGGCACCTCAACGATCTCCCCCCCGATAAATTCAAACAGGCGGTTGGTGTTCTCTGGCAGTTCGATAAACTGCTCGAATTCTTCAGCGCTATAAACTTTCTTCTGAACGGCCATGTGTTGTGTCCATTTTGCGATCCTTTACATTTTAACATAACTTCCAGATCACCAGTCTACAGTCGTTAGTCTTTAGTCGGCAGTCCGGGCTATAATCCTGTAGTGTGATTGGTACAGTTTAGGGCTGTTGTAAGTTGAAAATCGGGCGGAAATGGGTCTTTATGCTTCTGGCAGGATTGGCAACCCTGTCCTTGTTATTAGTAGGGGCTTTTTGCGTCCTGGTGCTTGTGATCTTTTCGTCTTCAGATTTTCGCCTGATTATATGGCAGGACTGCGCAGGGGTTCCCATTGAAATCATGGGTTTGGTGCAGGATGAAAATCGCCGCCCTATTCGTAACGCTGAGGTTCACATACACCAGGTTGGTTTCGACGAACACCCGATTGATCTTCGACTGATGAGTGATGAAGCGGGTCGCTTTGTTGTAGATGACTATGTATCGATGTTTGCCTGTGATAATCTCCTGTTTACAATATCTGCCAGAGGTTTTGAACCAAAAACACTCGATTACACCTTGTTTGACGACTATACAGAACACGAAATATCTACTACCGAAGCTAATTTAGTTAGCATGGAAATCACCCTCGAAAGGTCAAACTAACTGATGCTCATCGGCGTGGATATTGGCGGAACGTTTACCGACCTGGTGCTGAGTGTGGATGGGCAGTTGCAGATTCACAAGCTTCTCAGCACCCCACACAACCCCGCCGAGGCCATGCTGGCCGGGCTGGCCGCCATCGGCGTCGCGCCCAATGCGCGCATCTCGCATGGCTCCACCGTCGCCACCAATGCCATTCTGGAACGCAAAGGCGCGAAAACCGCGCTCATCACCACACAGGGCTTCCGTGATCTGCTGTTCATTGGGCGGCAGAATCGTCCTGAACTTTATGCGCTGCATCCCCAGCTTCCCCCCCCGTTCATCCCGCGCCAGTGGTGTTACGAAGTGCCGGAACGGCTGGATTACACCGGGGCAGTGCTCACCGCGCTGGATATAAACGCGCTGGATCGTGTGCTGGATGACATGGCCGCGCAAGGCATCGAGTCGGTGGCAGTATGCTTCCTGTATAGCTTCGTCAACCCGGCGCATGAACTGGCCGTGCGGGAACGCATTTTAAAACGCGGCCTGCTGGCAGACTGGCAGATTTCGCTGTCGTGCGAGGTGCTGCCGGAATTCCGTGAATATGAACGCGCCAGCACAGTCGCGCTGGATGCTTATGTGCGCCCGGTCATCAGCCGCTACCTGCAAACGCTGGAAGACGCACTGCCGCCGGAGTCGCGCCTGCTGGTGATGAAATCTGACGGCGGCGTGATGAGCGCGCAGACCGCCCGCCAGCAGGCAGTACAAACTGCCCTCAGTGGCCCGGCCGCAGGGGTCATTGGTGCGTTTCATCTGGCACAACTGGCGGGGTACGATCACATTATCACCCTGGATATGGGCGGCACTTCGACGGATGTCGCACTGTGCCCCGGCGCACCTGCCCGCCGTGCCGAGGCCGAGATTGACGGCCTGCCGCTGCGCATTCGCCTGCTCGATATTGAGACGATTGGTGCGGGCGGCGGCTCACTGGCGCGGCTGGATGTGGGTGGGGCGCTGCGCGTGGGGCCAGAGAGCGCGGGCGCAGACCCCGGCCCGATTATCTACGGACGCGGCGGGGCACACCTGACGGTGAGTGATGCTAACGCGCTGCTGGGGCGGCTGGATTCCGAACATTTCCTGGGCGGCAATATGGTGCTTGATCTGAAAAGTGCGCTCAAAGCTTTACGCAGGCTGGCAAAACAGATGGGTTTGAGCCTGGAAGCTGCCGCGCAGGGGGTTCTGGAGATCGCCAATATCAACATCGACCGGGCACTGCGGCGGGTGTCGGTGGCGCGCGGTTATGACCCGCGTGATTTCACGCTGGTGGCTTTCGGTGGTGCAGGGCCGCTCCATGCCTGCGCAGTGGCAGAACGCCTGCAAATGCCGCGTGTGTTGATTCCACGCTATCCGGGTGTGTTGTGCGCCTTCGGCCTGCTGGTGGCCGATGTACAGCGGGACAGCAGTCGCAGTATTCTACAGCCTGTCACCCAGGCGCTGAACCTGCAACCGCAGCTTGACGACCTGCTGCGGCAGGCACAGGCTGAACTGCGCGCCGAAGGCATTGCTGAGGCCGATATGGTCTTTCATGCGCTGCTGGATATGCGCTACGCCGGGCAGTCGTTTGAGCTGCCAGTGCCTTATGGCGGTGACATTGTGGCCATGTTTCACGATACACATGAGCGCACTTATGGCCATGCCCTGCCTGAACGCGTGGTGGAGGTGGTCAACCTGCGTTTGCAGGCGGTGGGACGTGTCGAGAAGCCGTTGATCGAGGCTGAACCCGTAGAAGCGAGAGAGATACAGCCCGAATACGAAAAAAACGGCTTTGCCTATTATGAACGCGAGTCTTTGCTGCCGGGCATGAGGTTTAACGGCCCGGCGCTGGTCTTTCAACTGGACAGCACAGTTTATATCGCGCCGGGGTGGGCGGCCCAGGTCGATGGATATCGCAACCTAATATTAGAAATGCCACCCTATTGACCGTTTTTCCTGTACAGTAGCCTGTAAGTGAATAAATCGAGTCCATATGATGGTACAGATTGCGAAACGGATTCTCGCCGGGTTGCTGGTCATTCTGGCCTTATTTACCTTGTTTCTGATTATCTTCAGCCCGCATGTCACATGGGCAGAAATGCTTGTGATGGAGGTCAGTGATCGGTCTGCGCTGTATATGGTGGATGTCAACCGGGGTATGACCGTGCCGCTGATCCGGGGGCGGGCAGAATCTCCGGCCTGGTCGCCGCAGGGGGATCGCATCGCCTATCTGCTGGCCGCTGAGCAGATTTTTGGCAATGCAGGCATTTATGTCACTGATGCCTACGGCCAGCAGCAGCTTGAACTGGCGGCACCCACGCCGGGTATGGAATATAACCACCCGGTCTGGTCGCCGGATGGCACACAACTGGTGTATGCCGCGCGTGACCTGAACCTCTCGTTCAACCACAGCCTGTATCTGGTGAATGCAGATGGGAGTGGGCTGCGCCAGCTCACCAGCCCAGCGACCGATTCCATCATGCCGAACTGGTCGCCGGATGGTAAGCAGATTATTTTCAGCATGTACCGGGGCACCACGCGGATTAACAACCCGAATATCTGGGTTGTGGATGCCCACTGCGACCAGCAGCCCGGTGGGTGCAACCAGAACATGCGCCGACTGAGCAATGTAATGGCCGCACGTTATCCTACCTGGTCGCCTGATGGCCGCCGTATCGCTTTTATCTACGGCGATTATAACCAATTGTGGGTGATGGAGGCCGATGGCAGCCGCCCGCGCAGCGTGGTCAGCCGTGAAGGGCTGCTGTGGTTCAACTGGTCGCCCGACAGCGAGCGTATTATCTACGCCGCCAGCACCGGGATGCGGCTGTGGCGTCTGGGCATTGTGGAGGTAGAGAGCGGGCGAGCGCACACGCTGGACAGCACGCGCAATGCTGTCGCTCCGGCCTGGTCACCTGATGGGCAGCGCATTGCCTTTCTGGGTGTGGACCGCCGCCGCTTCAATATTTATGTTATGGATCATGATGGGGGGAATTTGCGGCAGATCACCGGGCGGGGTACGGATGGCTTCCGCTTTTCGTGGTCACCTTCCAGTCAGTAAACAGATGAGGCATCAACCAGCATCTATAGTAAGCACAAATTTATGCTTTGTCTGAATTCGGTCTTCAGGATGAGCAAGAAACACTATAAGCTACTGCCTGTTCGCTGATAAATGATGACTGAGAGCCAAAATGACACGTCTCGCAATCCTCTCTGATATTCATGGCAACCTGCCTGCTCTGGAAGCCGTTATGAACGACATGGCGCAATCTGAGTTCGACCATGTGATTGTGGCCGGGGATGTCGTGAACTGGGGGCCGTTCTCTGCACAGGTGATGGAAGTGGTCACAAGGGCGGGCTGGGCGGTGATACGCGGCAACAACGAATACTACCTGCTGGATTACAATACACCGCGCCAACCGCTGCGCTATAAACACTATACGCTGCTGCCCTGGCTTTACAACGAGTTATGCGGACGCTGGCACAATGTCATCGCTGCCTGGCCGGACGAGATCAGCCTGCAATTCCCCGACGCGCCAGCCGTGCGGGTCTTTCACGGCGCACCCGGCAACCCCTGGCAAAGCCTGCACCCGCTGATGACTGATCTCGAACTCACAGCGCTGCTTGATGGGGTGAGCGAGAACACTGTTATCGCCGCGCACTCACACCTGCCGATGAGTCGGCGCGCCGGGCGCTGGCATGTGGTCAATCCCGGCTCAGTCGGGGTACCGCTGATGGGCGAGTTCAGTGCCACTTATGTTGTGCTGGAAGGGGATGCACAGGGCTGGCGGCCTACGTTCCGACAGGTGGCGGTGGATCAGACGGCTGTGCTACACGAGTTCGAGCGCCAGCGCTTTATCGAAGAATACGGAGTTATCGCCCGGTTGGTCATCAAAGAGTTCGAGACTGCCCGCTTACAAGTCCACCCATTTAATGTGTGGAAGCAAATGCATCATCCCGATGCACCGATGACCTGGGAAATATTCGATGCGTTCCAGAAAGTTGATCCATGGCCCTACATTCCGCCCGAATATCACATCAACCGGGGCTGATATTCAGCGCAATGCTGCGCCTGTGCTGGAGGCTGGCCTGGCGCTGTATGGCATGTCACCTGCTGCTGGTGGGTTCTCTGCTGGCAGTGGGCGGCACCCTGCCCGACACGACCGAGATACAGGCGATTGCCTACCGGGACACACGCACGGTCTACCTGCGCGACCTGTCGCGCGGTCTGGTGATCGTCATCTACGAGCGTGATTTCCTTTCGGCAAAAGAGGAGTGGCGCGGCGCACCCACGCTGCGGCCATAGGAACGTATTTAAAATTTAAAGCATATCCGCCTATTGTCGCCCTACAATAGAAAGAGATGCCGGCCAAAAAGAGACCCAATAACCGCCATGCTCAACCAACCTCTGACCCTGACGTGGCATGACCACAGCCTGACGATTGCCCCAAAGCTGAAAAAAATGCTGCTGCTGGCGCTGGTGGTCGCGCTGGTCTGGTGGCTGGCAGGCTGGCTACTGCGCACATCTGATTTACCCATCCTCGTGTGGGATGACCTGCAAGCGACTTTTAGCTCACCTATCGAGGATTTGGTCAATCCCTATGCCACAGCGGCGGGCTTCCTCAATCCTCCCTGGACGATGATCTTTCTCATCCCCTTCGACCCACTGCCGCTGGAACTCAACGCGCTGGCTTATACGCTGGCATATTTTGTGCTGCTGGCACTGGTGGTGCAGAAGTTCGGCGGTGGGCTGGCGGCACTCGGCATCGCGCTAACCTCGCCGCTGGCCTTCGACACCGTGCTGGAAATCAATATCGACTGGCTGGTGTGCATCGGTCTGCTGGTGCCGCCTGCCTGGAGCGCACCTTTTCTGATGGTCAAACCGCAGGCCGCCTGGGGGTATGTCCTCAGCTTCACCCGGCGCGATTTCGTGCGCGCGATTATCGGCGGGCTGGTGACGCTGCTGCTGTCGTTTATCCTGTGGCCAGGCTGGCCGCTGGGCCTGCTGGAATCACTGGGCAAATATGAACGGGTGGCGGCAGTGAACCTCGCGCCGTGGGTGCTGCTGCCGACAGTGATCTCGCTGCTTATCGGCCTCGTGCTGGGGATTTACGCTTTCCGCAAGCGCGACCCGCTGTTGTCTGTGCTGGCCGGGGTTTTCTTCGTGCCCTACATCAGCCCCAACAGCGCGCTTATCCCGTTTACGCTGCTGGCGGTGCGTTTCCCGTTGATTACTGCGGTCATCAGCGGTATATCGTGGCTGATCGTGGCCATGATTCTGTGGTGAAGCAGGGGAAGGATTTTGTGTCCGCCCCCTGCTTATTCTTACTGCATCACTAATCCAGTATAGTCTCAGGCTCATCCACGAAATCGCTGGGCTGGATGCGCACATAACGCTCCCACAGTTGGGCCGTCAGCTTTTCGGCATCGCGCTTCACACCCTGCGCGGCGAAGTATTCGCACAACCGCTGAATATCCCGTTCCAGGATGAAACGCGCGTTGGGATTGGTGCGCGCATCGGTCACCTGTGGGAAATCAATCAGGGTGATGGCGCCTTCCCAGTACAGGATATTATAAGCGGAGAGGTCGCCATGGATGAAGTTGTGCTGCAACATCAGCTCCACATTGCGCAGCGCCTCGTTGCAAAGCACCGTCGCCTCATCCGGCTCCAACCGCAGCTCATTCAGTGTATGGGCTGCTTCGTAACGGTCACCACAGTAGCCCATGAGAATTACGTTCGCGCTTACAGCGATAGGCTGTGGCACTGCCGCCCCCGCCGCGTAAAGCCGCTGGAGCGTGGTGTATTCGTACATCAGCCACGAGGTATGCGCCAACTGCTCACCGAGCGCGGTCTTCTTGCCGAGTGCGCGCATCAGGCGGTGGTCATTATTTTTCACGGCCTTGCCGTTTTCCTTCAGGATCGCCCGGCCCTCGCGGTACAGTTTATCGTTGCGCAGGTTGCGGAACATGCGTGGGCGATAAACTTTGGCCGCCAGCAGTTCATGCCCGGTATCCGGGTTGGCCGCACAGCGGTAGACTGTCGCCTCCTTGCCGCCTTTGACCTGTGCCAGCACATCTATGATGAGCTTCTGGTCATAGAACGGGCGCAGCGAATCCAGCAACCAGCCTTCCTCGAACAACCCCGGCCTGTAAGTGGGATTAAAGCCAGCTTCCAGCCCTGTCGGCTCGGCGATTTCCTGAATCACCGCCCCATCCCACTTTTTGGGCGTGTGATGCGCTTTGGGTTTCCGCTTCCGGCGGGCTTGCCTGTCGGTAGTCAACGGATCGAACTGCTGCTCGTAAATTGCATATTTGTCCAGATTTTCACGTTGGTTCACGGAGGTCATCTCTCTTGATTTTGGGATTTTCCAGCACGCCAACTACCTGCAACCAGGCCGGTTCTTTATGTGGGTTGTACTCCATGCTCATGCCCAGTCGGCGCATGACGTTCATCGAGTTCTGGTTGTCATAGTCGGTAGTGGCAACAATGCGTTTGATATTCAGTGTATTGAAAGCGTAATCCACAATGGCCTGGGCCGCTTCTGTCGCGTAACCCTGCCCCCGATGGGCTTGCAGCAGCGACCAGAACAAACCAAACTCCGGCATATTCAGGCCATCATCTGCGGTGAGATGGTGCTGACTATAGTAGGGAAGCTGGCCGTATGGCCCCACCGATGGGACTAAACCTACCAGCCCCACTACCACACCGTCCGACTGGCGCACCACCGCACGATCTCCATAGGGCGGCTGATACAAATCGGCCAGCGCGTCATAATTGCGTACTGTCCATTCCAGCCAGCGACGGCGCTGTGCCATTGTTTCTTCGGGTGAAAGCGCCGGGTCGAACCATCCGGCATCGGCATAGGCCTGATGCACCAGCGGCAGATCGCTCATGGTCAGGCGGCGGATGATGAGACGCTCGGTTTCCAGAGTGGGCAGGGCGGCAGAAGATTGCGATTCCTGCGGCCTGCGCGCCACCGCGACCATCACATAATGTTTGTCCCCATCGAAATCCTCGTCACTATAGTTGCCTTTGATTTCGACATTCTGGAAGCCGGCATTTTCCAGCAGCAGCGCCAGTTCGTGTCTGTAGTACCAGCGCTCATTGGCGGCGAAGATCTCTTCCTGCAGCAGTTCATCATCCCGGTACAGGCGATAACGACGCTCGGCGGTAAACACCTGGTCGGTGGCATTGATAGACGTTTGCCGTATGTGCTGTCGCATGAGCATACCATCCGGCAGCTCGGTGTCGAACAAAGGCCGCCACTGGCCCACACTGTAGACGACTTCCTTATCCAGCGCTTCGCCCTTGTTGGACGGCCAGAAGGCCGAAACCAGCAGCGTACCGCCGGGTTTCAGATGAGCATAGAAGCGGCGCAGTGCTTCCAGCGCTTCTTCACGCTCTGTTACCAGCACAAACGTGCCACAGGGAATGAAGATCGTCTGATAGGTACGTGGCAGGTCAAGCGCCTGCATGGCCTGTTCGTAGAGGTTCGGTTGGGGCAGGTTTTGCTGGGCAGCCTTCTCCCGGCAGATATTCAGCATATCCGGGGAAGTATCAATGCCATCGACATCCAGCCCGGCGGCCAGATAGCGCAGCAGCAGGCGACCTGTGCCGCAGCCGATGTCCAGCGCCGGGCCGGGATCCGCTTCGATGAGCGCACGGATAAAGTCGTGATCCTTCTGCGGCGTATCACCACCAGAGGGGTCCCAGACCTGTGCGGCCAGCCCTGTCCAGCTCATGCCTGCCCAATGTGTCTGTATGTGATCGGAAGCGGATGTCGTATCCGTAAGTGTCGGTTCAGTCATAGGTTTCATATTCTTTACGCTTGCAGGTCGCTGTGAATGAGAGTGTAGCTGTGATAACGGCTGTGGGCGATCTGCCCGGCATCAACTGCCGCGCGCACCCCGCAGCCCGGTTCATTGAGATGCTGACAGTCGCGGAAGCGGCAGCGCTGTGCGCCAAATTCCGGGAAGTAAGCCGTCAGTTCGCTGGCAGACATACCGGCCAGCCCAAATTCACGAATACCAGGGGTATCCACTACCGCGCCATGCTCACCCAGCTTAAGCCAGGTGGCCTGAGTAGTGGTATGGCGGCCTTCGCCGCTGTGGTCGTTCACGTCCTGGGTGCGCAGCTCTAGCCCTGGCTGTACCGCTGCCACCAGCGAGGATTTCCCCACGCCGGAAAGCCCGGTCAGCACAGTCGCGCGATTATGCAGCAAGTCGCGCAGCGCGGTCATGCCCTCTCCGGTCATGGCGCTGGCCCGGATCACCGGATAGCCTAAGGCCTGGTAGGGCGCGATTGCTGCGACAAACTCGGTTTCATCTTTAATCAGGTCACATTTGTTGATGCAGATCACGGCAGGCAGGTTGCTGCGCTGGGCAAAAACCAGATAACGATCAATCATCTCCAGCCATATGGGAGGATTGCGCCAGGCCGCCACGATCAGAAGTTGATCGATGTTGGCCGCAATCACCTGTCGCAGATGCGTGTAAAAGGTATCCGGACGGGCAAGTTCGCTGCGGCGCGGGAGGATCTGCTCCACGGTACCCCCACCCATCCCGTCTTCGCTGATGATTACCTCATCGCCAACGGCGATCACATGCAGCGCGCCCGTGTCCTCCGCGTTCAGGCTGCCCCGCAGCCCACACAGAAGCACCCGACTGCCCAGGTCTACCCGGCAAAGCCCCTTGCTGATTTCGATCACCTGTCCCCTGCGCCCGTCGAACTGCGGCTCAGGCGCTTCGTCCTGGGCTTCTTCGGGCATGGTAAAGGCGATTGAGGCCACCGCGCGGCGGCGTTCACCTGTATCGCGGGACATGATGCGCTCTTCGGCGACATCATCCCACACTTCAAGGTCATCAAAATCGACCTGATGAGGCACCCAACTGCGGCGCTGTGATTTCTGAGATTCGCCCCGGCTGCCGACTTTCTTGCTGGCCGTGCGGAGCTGGCGGCGGCGTTCTTCTTTACGCGCGCCCTTCACATAACGATCTATCTGCTGTTCTTTGCTCAATGTTAGGTTTCCCTGTTCATAATCAATGTGATGGTTGGTACTGGAAATGAAAACAGTCATGACTTCGCATGACTGTTTAAAAGAAAACAGCCACGACGTTACGCTCGTGGCTGTGGAATCACAACAGTCACAAAGCGCTCATAGATGCGCCGTGACCGTTAAATTGTCGCTATCGAAAAATCAGGATGGGGACAGTTTAGCGGGCAGCAGGCGCACCGGAATCCAGCACAACGGCCTGAGAAATGAGTCTGATGGCTGTCATGGGTGTACGCCTCCTTAAAAACTATTTCTTACAATCTTCGATAATCTAACACAATTTCATATACACTGTCAAGCAGGGAAAATCAGACTTTTGGCGGATTTTTTTCAATGCAGATCGTATAGCACACAGCAAATTTAACACGTTATAATCATTCTTATAGCAGGATTTACATATTTGAAAGCCAAATTTTATAAAGGGGATGCGGAATCCTCTTTTATCATGTCTACCAACGGCATCATTCCTGCCTGCGGATAAACATCAACTCTATCTGTTTCGCCGGAGGCTTGATTATGTCCACCACACGCTTTAAGCTGGTTTATTCCCTGCTCAATGTTTCTCCCGGCGATCTTACTGTCATGCAAATTCGTCTCCCTCGCTGGGGCAGCATAGTTCATATTGACTGTATCTATCGTTATCCGCCGGAGGAAAAGCCCTTCCGCCTGGTGTTTACAGGCTGCCGGGGCATTGAGTGGAATGTGATCCGCACGGAAATCGGTGATAACGAAGTGGCACAGGTGCTCACGCATGATCTGGGTGAAGCGCATTATCAACGCCCGGCACGCTTTGTCACCGTACTGGCGGAGGTGGTCATTATTTACGACGAACTGATGCTGGAGAAACAATGGTAGCCGCTGCCCGATCAGGTTATCCTCGCCCGTGTCCAGCTCCTCCTCAATACGATAGATGGACTGCGGTGGGCCGATGACGATCAGCACTTCTCCGGCCCGGATCAGATGTTGTGCACCAGGGTTGCAGAGAGTACCGCCATTACCTTATCCGTATAAAGGTAAAATGCGGCCCACAGATGAAAGCGGCTGAATTTCACCAAAGCCCACAGCGCTGATAGTAATCACGGTCATATAGAGTGCTTCCAGTGGAGGCATGTTTTCGAGCAGCATGTAACCGCCCATACCCCAACCAGCACCAGCGTGAGCAGTGAAAGCTGGAAGCCGGGCACGGGGCGGAAAAGTGTGATTTGTACCCGGTGGCAGAATACAAAAGCTAATGTGCCAATCTGCCTGTGCCCGTTCTGTGGTTTCCGGTTACAATTTACAGACACATTATAAATTTGATACGGGTTGGATGCACCGGGGCAAAAGAAATTTGATGAATGATTTAAAAGATAAAGTCATCCTCATTACAGGCGGAGGCTCTGGCATCGGACGGGCGACGGCCTTAGCCTTTGCCGATTATGGCGCAAAAATCATGATCTCGGACATCAACCGGGCAGGTGGTGAGGAAACGCTGCGCCTGCTGCGCGGTGCAGACGTGAGCTTTATTCCGGCGGATGTTACCCAGAGCGGGGAAGTGGCAGCGCTGATCTCTCAGACGGTGGCGGCCTATGGCCGACTGGACTGTGCGGTGAATAATG
>JBGSXK010000755.1:0-3338 GCA_041751455.1 Anaerolineae bacterium | reverse complement strand
GGCCTGGTCGAAAGCGGCGGCGGCCTCTTCGTAGCGTTCCAAACGGGTAAATGAATTCCCGATATTATACCAGGCATAAACATCCCGCTGGTTGGCACGGGCCTCAGCCTGGGCAGTTTCCAGCGCGGTTTGCGCGGCGCTGGTGGTATCCGCCAGCTTGCCCAGGATTTGCGCCACCTGTGCCTCGCGTTCCTGTTCGTACACCACCACAAAAGCACGATTGAAATGCTTCCAGTTTTCGTCCAGGTAATTATAGGATTCGCGCCTGCCTGCGCCCTCACCATTACCCAACCAACTGTCGAAAATGTAGAAAACCCCTTCAAGATCGTCATAGCCTACAATGGTCTGGTAGTGACCAAGCCAGTCATAACCCTCGAAATTCGTCCCCCCGGTTTCGACCACCACCGGGAAACCCGCAGCGATCAGGTCTTTCATCAGATTAATATTGCCGCCGATGCGTGTAATCGCACGCACGCCTGTGTTTTCGTTTACAAAGGCGACGAGTTCACCGGGAGAAACGTTCCTGTCATTTCTGTTGGGACGCAGGAAGGAGGCCGCGTAACTCTGGCTTTCACGCCAGCCATAGTAGCTAAGCGCCATGGTGATATTAGCAGGGCCACAGTTATTCCAGTCCTGTCGGACGTAGGTGAAACCTGTCAGCACTTCGGTAGAGGGGCGCGAAGGAATCGAAACTGCAATCGCATTTTCTGCCACCTGGGCCGCTTCAGTTGGTGCGCTGGTGGCCGTGGCAGGGACAAGAGATGCTGTAGGTGTTAAGAGCGGCGCGGTGGTTTCGGTGGGGATGCTGGTGGGTGTAAAACTGACCACTTCTGCTGTAGAAGTGGGGCCGACTGTGACCACAACTTCCGCGGTGATTTCTGGGGTTTCCGTTGTGTTCAGCAAGGGCGCTCCAAGCAAATCTTCAGGTGAAATATTACTGCCTCCGGGTAGTGCGGTAGGCAGTACACCGCCCTGTGGAGTAGGGGGTAAGAAGACACGCATAAAGGGTGCTTCATCTACCACCGCAGCCTGATATTCTGGCAGCAGAAGGTTGCTAAAAGCGAAAATACTACCACCGATCCCGACAATGCCTAAAAACAGAAGTGCGATCAGCAGCCAAAGAGCGAGATGGCGCGGCAGAGACTTACGGAAAATGACTGTACCTGTCAAAGTGCCTGCCGCCAACAGCACCGTTGCGCCCACCAATACCGGGATCAGCGCGATCAGTCTTTGCTGTGTCTGGTAAACAAAGAACGCGACAATGCCCACAAGGACGAAAAACACGAATAGCCCAATGATGAGCCAGAGCAAGCGTGGCGGCGGAGCGATACCTTCCATTTCCTCGTGAATCGGTTCTGGTCTTGTGTAGGGTTGCTCAGACATTAACGTTATTTCTCCAACCATCCCAATTACAATAAAGGCGCTAGTGTGCCATAAGTCCGGGCAATTTACAGGGGTTTATTCAGGCGATTGCCCCACGATATTGCGGCATTATAACGGCCAATACCACGCTTAGCGATACCGTGTCCGTTTAGCCCCTTGCAAAGTCAACGTTTATATAGTGTCATTGTCTGGCACGCCGCTGTAGTGGAGTTTCTATGCAGAAATATCGCAATCGCATCCTTGCAGGCTTTGGAATCGGCTTCGTTATCTACGTGGGACTGCTCCTGTTTGTGAATACTGAAGACCTGGTGCGCCAGCTGGAGGTCTTCCCCTGGATATTACTCACACCAGTGATTTTACTCAAATTTGTATCGTGGTTTTTCCGCTTCCTGGAATGGCATTATTACCTGGGAGTCATCGAAGCCCGCGCTAAGATCAGATTATTCGATAGCGTAGCATTGTTCCTTTCCGGATTTACAATGGCTGTGAGTCCCGGAAAAGTTGCCGAAGTGCTGAAGGCTGTGATTCTCAAGAACAAAACGGCTGTACCCATCGCAAAGGGTGCGGCAGTCGTCATCGCGGAGCGCGTGGTTGATGGCCTGGCGGTCATTATCCTGGCCTTTGGCGCGCTTTTGCTGGCTGCTGAGAGCATGAATCTGGGTGATTATCGGGGGCTGATCTATCTTTCGGCAGGGCTGCTGGTGCTTGGTCTGGTGGTGGTGCGCATTCGCCCGCTGGCTTACTGGGTACTGGATAATCTCGTCGCCCGACCCCCTGGGATTAAGCGTCTGTACGCCGCGCTTGTCACCTTCTACGAAAGTAGTTACGAAATTTTTAAGATTAAGCATCTTGTCCCAACAACCTTCTTTGGTATGGTGGCCGCTCTGGGTGATGTGTTGGGATTTGTGATTATCCTGTCTGGTTTCGGTGTCGAGACTACCTGGCTGCTATTTTTGCAGGCGGTAGTGATTGTATGCCTCTCGTCGGCGATTGGTGCGCTAAGCGGTGTGCCTAATGGAGCAGGTGTGACAGAAATTTCAGTGAGTGCCATGCTGCTGGTCATTATCGCCCCATATAACCCGGTGATCACGCCGGCGGTGGCGGCAACTGCCGCGTTAATTGAAGGCTTCTTTCACAAGTGGTTTCGGGTGTTCTTCGGGCTGATGGTGGCGGTTATTTTTCGCAAGCGCCTGTTCCTGCCCGAATTAGAAACCACCCTGGCCGAAATGGAACACGAAAAATCCCGACAATATACAGCATACAGCACCGAGGGGATGCAGGCATGAGCAGCACCTTATGGAATGTTGACCTGCACAGCCACACCCTGTGGTCAAAGGACTGTCTGACCCAATTTGAGACGATACTATCCCTGTGCCAGAAGCGGAGTATTGATCGTATTGCCATTACCGATCATAACACAGCGGAAGGTGCGCTGGCACTGCAAAAGCTTGCGCCGGAAAGGGTGATTGTGGGCGAGGAGATCATGACCACCCAAGGCGAAATTCTGGCTTACTTTGTGCGTGAGAGTGTTCCGGCAGGCCTAACGCCAGACGAAACTATTCGCCGCCTGCGCAATCAGGGTGCAGTCATCAGCATATCGCATCCGTTTGACCGCCTGCGTAAAGGAGCCTGGGAGGAGGAGGATTTGCTGCGTATTGTCGAAAAAATTGATGCGATTGAAATCTTCAATGCGCGCTGCATGTTCCCGACGGATAATCTAAAAGCCATCGAATTTGCCCGTCAGTATGATCTGCTGGGTACTGCCGGGTCGGATGCGCACACCTTCCCGGAGTATGGTCGCGCGATGACTCGACTGCGCCCGTTTGAGAACGACCCGGAGGATTTTCTGGACGCGCTGCGCTCGGCAGGCTATGTCCAGCGCTTAAGCGGATATTATGTTCACCTGGGGAGTAAAGCTGCTAAATGGTCAAAGAAGTTAGGCCTGCGCCCGCGCA
>JBGSXK010000754.1:0-3215 GCA_041751455.1 Anaerolineae bacterium | reverse complement strand
CTTCACATTGATCCGGTGGGTCAATGTTGAAGTAAATCAATACGTTATCGGTGGGTTCAGTCGCCAGTTCAATTTGGTAGGTATCCCCTGAACTCCCGGCATCACTTTCATTCACCACTGTATCATTGTTCGATTCGGTTAACGTGATGCCTGGCACGTCATTATCGGTGATGAGAACCAGGACTTCATCCACCAGCAGATTGTTATAATTAGGATCGGTGCTCTGCGTACTATGAGAAATTATGCATGTATGATCCCCCTCTACAACATCATCATCTATCGCCGAAACTTCGACCATAAGCGGCCCGGTCGTACCACCAGCAATATCTACAAATCCGCCCTGAGCAATCACACATTGATCTTCGGGGTCAATAAAGAAGAAGATGCGCACGTTATCCAAGGGAGAGCTGGTGAGGGAAAGCTGGTAACTATCTGTTGTGCCATCTTCACCCACTTCCACCGCGCCATCCAGATCATCGACAATAACTGCTGCACTGTCGTTATCCGTCACATTGGCAGTGACATTCGCAATCATAATATTGTTATAATTACCATCACTGCTAACCGCCTGATGAGTAATCAGACACAGATGAGGTGAGGGTTCAACCAGCGCA
The DNA here is from genome assembly GCA_041751455.1 of Anaerolineae bacterium. Taxonomy (GTDB): domain Bacteria; phylum Chloroflexota; class Anaerolineae; order Aggregatilineales; family Phototrophicaceae; genus JAIOHN01. The sequence goes on along the minus strand of JBGSXK010000754.1, from coordinate 2,601 downwards.
TCATCAATTGCCGTAACAAAAATGACCTGCTGCCCCACACTGCCTGCCGGGAATATAATGGAGGTCGGACTGACTTCGCATTCGATCTCTGGCCCCGGCACATTAAGAATCACCAGAACATCGGATGTGGGCGGCGTATCAATCCAGATTTCATAACTATCGATCGCGCCACCTTCTTCAATATCAGTGCTGCCGTCAATCTCAACAATTTCAATATTAGGCATACCTCTTTCCACCGCACCGGCATCACACGCCGCGCCAATAGGCCGCCGCGCGCCCCGCTGGTCATTCAACAGCGCACAGCTATAGACATCCAAGGCGCTGCTGCCTGCTCCCGGCAGATGCGTGAGAATGCCCCCGCCGTTATCGACCAGGCTGCCTAGGTTAAGCGCGCTGCTGTTCGTCGCGCCAAAACCAGCGCATGTGCCATCCGTCGAGAGGTTGCCGCCACCGTTGATCACACTGCCAGAACAGCTTGTGCTGCCATTATCCAGGATGCTACCCAGCACGTTCGCGCTGCCTGCATTGACCGCGATACCATTGCCACTGCTCGCGCTGTTATAGACAATCGTCGCGCCGCTAAGGGTAGCACTGCCGCCATTCACATAAATCGCGCCACCGCTGCCACTGGCTGTATTGCTGTTAAACGTGCTGTTAATTACTGTTAATTGGCCGCTGCTGTTGACCGCGCCGCCATCTGCACCGCTGTTGGCGACAAAGGTGCTGCCCGCGATGCTGACCGTGCCCCCGTTATTGGCGACAGCGCTGTTGGTTGCATTACGCAGGGTGATATTCTGGAGGACAAATGTCACACCCGCATTCACTGTAAACAACCGAACACTACCGCCGGCATCCAGTGTTACGCGCCCATCACCGTTAATGGCAGTATCTTCGGCAATTACTTTGGTCGTGGTAATGGTGACGGTGTGCGGGGCTGCGCCGCAGTTGAATTCCACCACACCGCCTCCTACGAGCGCGGCATCCAGTGCGGCCTCGGTACAACTGGACGGATCACCACTGCCCACTGTGCCAGCGGCCTGTGAGACCTGTGGAGGCAGACTATACAACAGCCACAAACAGCTTAAAAATACTATCCCAAAACGATACATGGCCCGTTGTATCCCAGGCATAGCATCACCCCCATCAATGGCAACATGCACTTTTACTCCCCATCATACAACTAAAACACGAAGCGGATTTGTTCAGATTTAATGATAATCGTTACTTTTTATGAGGTGGTAATCCACCTGATACTGGGCAAATTTCATTTTGTTCATTTGTGCTACAGATGATATACTGCCGTTTCATAACCTCCTTAAGCTTTACTATTCTCTGGCCTGTGGCTTAGAACGGAGCGCATCATGCGCGGCGAACTTGTCGTGATTGACCTGGAAACCACCGGGCTTGACCCTAATCACGATTCCATTATCGAAGTTGGCGCTGTCCGTATGCAAGATGGACAAATTCTGGATGAATTCTCCCGGCTCATTGACCCCGGCTTCCCGATTCCACCTAATATCACCCACCTGACGGGGATACGTCAGGAAGATGTTATCGGCAAGCCCGATATTAAAGCAGTGCTGTCCGCGATCCGCGCCTTCGTAGGGGATGCTGTGCTGGTCGGCCATAATGTCACGTTTGACACCCGCTTTCTAGCGCAGCAGGGTATTCTGGAAAAACATCTTCGGGTGGATACTTACGATTTGGCTTCCGTGTTGATTCCACGTGCACCACGTTACAATCTCAACAGCCTGACTACCCAGGTTGGCATTGACATTGGCCATGCACACCGGGCCCTGGATGATGCCAGGGCAACCGCACTCCTTTACTGGAAACTATGGGAAAAAGCATTGGCACTCCCCTATGCTACCCTCTACGAAATCTCTATGGCTGCGCGCGGGCTGCCCTGGGATGCTGCCCCGGTTTTCGAGGCGGCACTGAAGGAGCGCGAGCCAGAAGGCCACGAAGCACCATTGGAGCTTATACACAGCTTTGAACCCTGGGACAGTGAAGATAAACCGCTGCGGCCCGACGACGACCCTAAAACGCTGGATGCTGCGTCTGTCACAGCGCTCATTGACGAAGATGGTGCATTGATAGACAGCATTCCCGGCTATGAAAAGCGTCCACAACAGATCGCTATGACTCATGCTGTTGTGGAAGCGCTCAACAGCAGCCAGCATATCATGATTGAAGCCGGGACAGGCACGGGTAAGTCTCTGGCTTACCTGGTACCTGCCATTATGTGGTCGCGCCTCAACCAAGAGCGTGTAGTAATTTCTACCAACACCATTAACCTGCAAGAGCAGTTGATTGAAAAAGACATACCTGTTCTTAAATCAGCGCTCAAAACCCCGTTTAATGCCGCTGTGCTTAAAGGACGCAGCAATTATCTCTGCCCGCGTCGGCTTGCAGCTATCCGCCGCCGCCGCCCTACCAGCAGTGACGAACTGCGCACATTGGCGAAGATCCTGGTCTGGTTGTTGGAAAGCTCCACTGGTGATCGGGGTGAGATCAGTCTGCGTGGCCCGGTAGAGAACATCACCTGGCAGCGCCTGAGTGCTGAAGATGAAGGCTGCACAATGGAACGCTGCCGTGCCT
>JBGSXK010000753.1:0-1801 GCA_041751455.1 Anaerolineae bacterium | reverse complement strand
GCTATAACGATGAAGCACACGCAGCATCTCCTGCCATCGCCCTGTGATCGTCGAGGCCGGGATGGCAGGGGGGGTATCCGGCGCAGACATCTCTGCCGGGGAAGGTGTAAGGGCAGCGGCCTGATCCGAGGTAGGCGCACTGGCGACAGGCAGGGGTGCATAATTCACCTCTTCCTGGCTATATACGCTTTCCAGCAGCGCCAGTTCCAGCGTAAGCTGTGGCTGCCAGCCACCCTTATAATCATTGACCGCTTCATTAAAGATGCGCAGTGCGCGCAGCAAGTCCCCCCGGCTGATGCGCCCGGCCTGCTGCTGATAAAAGGCGCGCTCCTCCTGCGATGATTCTACCAGATCAGCGCTGGCAGTCTGTGTCAGCAGCAGGGCGCGCAGATTTTCGACCACCTGCTGACCGAACTGGCGCGGATCGCTGCCCGCATCTACTGCTTCATTAATGAGATGCAGCCCACTGGCAGCATCCTGCTCGATGATGGCTGTCACCAGCGCGCGCACAGCCTCATTGCTGGCCGTTCCCAGAATACGCTGCGCCAGTTCCAGTGTGATGTGCTCCTCAGGATCGGTCACGATCTGGTCAAGCAGGCTGATACTGTCGCGGGCACTGCCTGTGCCATGCCGCGCGATCATTTCCAGCGCTGCCCGGTCAATTTTCAGCCCTTCTGACTGTGCGATCATTTCCAGACGGTCAGCCACTTGCTGCAAAGAAATACGCCGGAACTCAAACGGCAGGCAGCGACTTTTGATGGTGGCAGGCACTTTATCAATCTCGGTAGTCGCCAGCACAAAAATTGCGTGATTCGGCGGTTCTTCCAGGGTCTTCAGCAGCGCGTCAAAGGCATTGCCCGTGAAGCGATGCACTTCATCTATAATGTAGACCTTGTAAGTACCCTCACCGGGCGAGAAGGCGATTTTATCGCGCAGGTCACGCACATCATCCACGCCGGTATGGGTCGCCGCGTCAATTTCGATCAGGTCCAGATAGCGACCTTCGTTCACCGCCAGACAGGCGGCACACTCGTTACATGGACGTTTATCTGTATCTTCGTGGCGGCAGTTGACGGCTTTCGCCAGCAGACGGGCTGTTGTGGTTTTACCGGTGCCGCGCGGCCCGCTGAACAGATAGGCGTGACGGATGCGCCCGGTCTTGAGCGAGTTGCGCAGAGTGCGTGTGATGTGCTCCTGTCCCACCACATCGTCGAATGACTGTGGCCGCCATGCCAGGTACAACGCTTGCTTGGGCAACTTTCATCTCCTGTGTGGCTTTCGCACAAAAGTTTAACATTCTTGAGGTGGGCAGGCAACGGAGGAAACATTAATCTTTGTATGAAATCATTCCCACTTGCCGCAAAAGTGTTATAATAGGCGCTCAATCTGAGTGTAAAGGATGCTGTAGATGCCAAACTTAGGGCCAACCGAACTCATTATCATTCTGGTGATTGTGCTGCTGCTGTTCGGCGTGGGGCGTGTCTCGCGCATCGGTGGCGAGCTAGGGTCGGCGGTTGCCAACTTCCGCAAAGGGCTGGATGAAGGCAGCAAAAAGACCACGGAAGAAGCCCATGAGGAAAACACCAGGGCCTAGGGGCAGTTTATTGCAGGTATAGAAAATTTGGGGTGTAGTAAAATACGGCCCCGTTTTGATTCAAGATTTTTGTGAAATTAATTATTGGGATATGGTTTTACCCATATCCCGATAGTTGTTTTATACCAGCAGGCGCTCCAGCTCACGCTCCAGGTTAATCAGCGGCTTATGGGCCACACCCGGTGGCACTTTCAGGTTGTGGTTCAG
>JBGSXK010000752.1:0-3101 GCA_041751455.1 Anaerolineae bacterium | reverse complement strand
GATTAAATACTCTTCAAATGCCCGCTGCACATCATAATCTGGCGACCAGCCCCAATCATCACGAGCCGCGCTGTCATCAATATCTGAAGGCCAGGTATCCACAATACTCTGTCTGCCCCAGGATGGCTCATAGGTGATCTGCACGTCACTAAACGCCTGCTTTACAATTGCCCCAACTTCACTGGCAGACAGACTGAAGCTGGTTACATTATAAACTGCCTGTGTGAGCTGTTCCCGCGACGCATTTGCCAGCGTCAGGAGTGCTTTGATCGCGTCTGGCATCGCCATGAACGGAATACGCGTATCCGGTCGTACAAAGGCAACATAAGGTTCTCCCTTCGCCGCAGCGTGCAGCATCTCCGGCGCATAATCACTCGTGCCACCGCTGGGCATGGTCAGCGCACTGATAAGACCAGGAAAACGAACGCTACGAAAATCCACACCATGCTGCCCTGGGTCGGCGGCCAATTGACGATAGTGTGAAGTGTAATAGCGTCCCAGATGTTCACAATACAGCTTGTTACAGCCGTACATTGTGGTGGGCATAGTGTGCTGATCTTCTTTGACAGGTGAAAGGCGATTTTTAGTCTCCAGGTCGGGTAGGCCGTAGACCGCAATCGAACTGGGGAAAACAAACTTCACCGGCTCGGCACGCCAGCGAGCCTGCTCTACCGCCAGTTGCAGCAGATTTACGGTCCCCTGTACATTGACACGATGCGCAGCAGTGGGACGAAATTCGGAATGAGTTGAAAGCAGGGCCGCCAGATGATAAATTGTATCAATCTCGTACTCACTCATCAGCGTATCGAGCAATGAGTCATCGAGAATATCGCCAACGATGCTGCTGTCCACCAGCGGCATCATCTTCTCGTCCAGCCCGCGAATATCCAGCACTACCACTGCTGGCGCATCAGGCATCTGATGAAGCTGCTGAATCAGACCATGCCCCACTTCACCATTTGCTCCGGTAATCAGGATCACCTTTTGCCGCATCAAATCACCTATCCTCGTAATATGTTTTCACTATGCGAAAATTTGCTTCACCCGTGCTGCTACCGCTTCGCCGAGCTTCAGATGCGCATCAGCGTCGTAGTGTATACCATCGCCATCGCTGACTTCGATAATCGCCCCGGCATTAAGAAATTCGCAGTTCATTTGCTTCGCCAACGGACGATAGTGATCCGCCAACTGCTGCGATTTCGCCGCCCCACCCGCGAACATATCCTTCAGTGCGCCCACTTCTTTCACAGGCGGCGGGCAGATCAGCAGCACTTTAGGCGCGCCGCCATCCGCGCCGCACATGCTGTGCTGAATCACATCCACTAGCACCCCCGCCCCTGCCGCAATGTCATAGGCGGACAATCCAAAGCGATGTTTAAGGTCATTCGTGCCGAGCTTGAGAATCACCAGATCAATCGGATTATGCGTCATCAGGCACGGCATAAGATACGTTTTGCCATTCCGATACGGCTCATACGGGTCATTGTGAATCGTGGTGCGCCCATTCAGCCCTTCCTCGATCACCCAGTAATCCGCCCCCAGTTGATCGCGCAGAACACCCGGCCAGCGCTCATGCAGGCCAAAACGCGCCACCTCATCCAGCGTCACTACCGCTTTCGCGCCCCATGTGTTGGAGTCGCCATAACATAAAATCGTCCTCACGCGATCACCCCCAGTTCACGCCCCACCGTCTGAAAAGCGACCAATGCCTGTTCCAGATCATCCTGACTATGCGCAGCGGTATTCATCACCCGGATGCGCGCCTTGCCCTGCGGCACTGTCGGAAAGCCTATCGCCATCGCAAACACACCCTGCTCGAACAACCTGCGGCTGAACTGCTGCGCCAGCGGCGCTTCACCCAGCATCACCGGCACAATCGGCGTGGTGCTGTGACCGATGTCAAAGCCCATGTTCGCCATTTCCTGCTTAAAGAAGTCCGTGTTATGCCACAGGCGAGTCACCAGTTCATCGCTGCTTTCCAGCATATCCACCGCTTCCAGGCACGCCGCCACATCCGGCACGGTCATCGCGCTGGAGAATAGAAACGGCCTGCCCCGCTGACGCAGCCAGTCGATAATCACCCGCTTACCCGCCACGATGCCGCCCACCACACCGAACGCCTTGCTCATCGTCCCGACTTCAATATCGACCTTGCCATGCAGATCGAAGTGATCGACAATGCCGCGCCCGCCGCGTCCTAACACACCCTCACCATGCGCGTCATCCACCATGAGCATAATGCCATGTTCCTGCGCCACTGCATACAAATCTGGCAGCGGAGCGATGTCGCCATCCATACTGAACACTCCATCGCTGATAATCAAACGCCGTTCATATTCACCCGTTTCGGCGATTTTGCGGCGCAGGTCGTCCACGTCGTTATGTTCGTAGGCCACGATCTGCGCCCGGCTGAGACGGCAACCGTCGATGATGCTGGCGTGATTGAGCTTATCGGAGAAGATGACATCGCCTTTGCCAACCAGCGCGGGAATGGTGGCCAGATTGGCCGTAAAACCACTCTGGAGGGTAATGCAGGCTTCGACACCCTTGAAGGTCGCCAGCCGTTCCTCAAGCTGGATATGGAGGCTCATCGTCCCGGCAATCGTCCGCACCGCGCCCGGCCCGATGCCATATTCATCAATTGCTCTTTTCGCAGCCTCTTTCAAACGTGGGTGATTCGCCAATCCCAGGTAATTATTGGCGCAGAAATTTAACACGGGCTTTCCATCCACCACAATACGCCCTTCCATCGGGCTTTCAATCGTGCGGATGATGTTAAACAAGCCTTGTGCCTTCAACTCGGCCAGTTGTTCGGTCAGGTAATCCGTTTTATGATCGCCCATAGTGTCCACGAAGAACCTCTTTTCGTATAACAAATTATCGCTGAGCATTCTACCATCGGTTGCCGAAACCGCGCTAAATCTCTATGATTAAAGGCCTTCAGATAAGGATACTCAGCATCATTATGTTCTACCTGGAAAACATCTTTCTCAATTACCTCGCACCTATTGCTACATTCTTTTTGATCGCCTGGCTGGTACAGCTCATTGCGAGGCGACTGGTACGCCGTTTTTTCGATCTCACCGAGCTTGCGCCAGAAC
>JBGSXK010000751.1:0-2673 GCA_041751455.1 Anaerolineae bacterium | reverse complement strand
GTTATCTTTCATGGAGAACGCTTTGACGAGGCGCGAAAACACTGCGAGGTGCTGGCACATGAGCATGGCTATCGTTATGTGCATTCGGGGGATGAGCCGCTACTGATCGCCGGGGTGGGGACGTATACGCTGGAAATGCTGCAAGAACAGCCGGATATTGATGTGATTATTGTACCTATCGGCGGGGGGAGCGGCGCGGCGGGAGCGTGTATCGCCGCCCATGCCATCAACCCGGCGGTGCAGGTGATCGGCGCGCAGTCGGAAGACTCCCCTGCCGCGTACGAGTCGTGGCGGCAGCAGCAGATGGTTTCTGCCCCTAATCGCACCTTTGCCGAAGGGCTGGCGACAGGTTCGGCCTTCGCGCTGCCGCAGCAAATCCTACGGAAGCATTTGAGTGATTTCGTGCTGGTGAGCGATGCTGAGATCAGGCAGGCGATGGTGTGGATGATCGAGTGTGCGCACTCGCTGGCGGAAGCGGCAGCGGCGGCCTCGCTGGCAGCGGCCTATCAACTGCGCGAAAGGCTGGAAGGCAAGAAGGTGGCGATTGTATGCTCTGGCGGCAATACCTCTATCGAGCATTTGCGGCAGGCGCTTTTAAACGCTTAAGCAGGTTTCAGGGGCTGTTCTGAAGCTGACCGGATGTGTTCCTCAACCGCGCCCCAAACCCCATGATGCGCACCAGCGAAGCGCCAGAACACGGCCTGGTGGATTGAAAGCAAGAGGCACCAGTGGAGGGCAAATCATGCCAGCACACCAGAGGAACGATCTTTTGCGCTGGTTATTTGCTCTCTATCCCTAATAACTGCTTTGCAGTGGACATAATCTGATCAATACCTGTGGGTTTTATCAGGACCACATCAGCCAGTTCCTGTGCGATTACTGCTCCGATGACATCGGCTGTAACCACCATCACCGCTGTCTTTTCCAGGCGCGTATCGCTGCGGATATACTTCAAAATATCCAGCCCGGACACGCCTGGCAGATGTAAATCGAGCACAACCTGATTGGGTGAGCTTTCCTGAAGGCGTGTGATCGCCTGGTCCCCATTGGTGATCCATTCGGTTTGCAGCCCGATTTCCATATAGTCTGTCAGGATTTCAGAAAATATGCTGCCTAACTCCGGGTCGTCTTCGATGATAAAGACCACAGGTTGCATTTATTATGCCTCCTCAGGCATGATTAGTGGGAGAGTTATGGTAAAAACACTTCCCTTTCCAGGCTGGCTGTTGATATCGATTCCGCCATCCATCAGCATTGTCAGATGCTTCACAATCGAAAGGCCCAGGCCAACACCGCGGTTAGCCTCGCGAGTCATGGAGCCGTCCACCTGCCAGAAGGCCTCAAAGATATGATGCTGATCTTCCGCCGAAATACCCATCCCGCTATCAGCCACCTTAATCTGCCAGTAGCCATCATCGAGGCGGCTGATGCTGGTATGAATACTGCCCTGCTGGGTAAACTTGATGGCATTATTGACGAGATTAGAAGTTATCTGCATCACCCGTTCCAGGTCTCCATGGATTATTTCTGGCATTTCCGGGTGGAGTTCTGTTTCAAGTTTCAGACCTTTATTGTGCGCCAGCGGCTCTAAGCTGGTCCTTAAGGCCTCCAGCATATCCTTTGGGCGGAATGGATTATTATGAATTTTGATGCGGCCATCCTGAGATTGCGCTTCTTCCAGAAGGTTATCAAAGAAGCCTACAAGCTGATGGGCGTTATTGAGAATTTGGCGGATTTTTTGCTGCTGCTGGTTTGTCAGCGGCCCGTGATAGCTAAGCATTTCCGCACTGATGGTGATGACATTGAGGGGTGTGCGAACATCATGACTGACGTTTGCCAGAATGCGGGTTTTCAGCCGCAAGGCATCCAGCGCGTGATCACGCGCCAGGGCAAGCTCGGACTGAGCGAGGTGACGTTCAGCGATTTCGTTCTGAAGCTGCTGGTTGGCCTCCTCAAGCTCTTCCGTGCGCTGTCTGACCCGTTCCTCAAGCAACGTGTGCGACTGCTGGAGGGCCTGCTGCGACTGTGCCAGTGACATCACCATCTGATTGAGATTCTCGGCCAGTTGTGCGATTTCGTCGCGGCCATGCGCCGCCAGTTTGAGAGACAGACTGCCTGTCTCCCGGATTTCGCTCACAAAATGATGGATCTGGATGACGCGCGCCAGCACGAATTTTTCCAGGAGGAGGAGAATTACCGTGATGAGTACAAGACTAAAGACACCCAGCAGGATTGAAAAATGAAAGATACTGGTCAGACCCTGATGGTAAATATTTCGTGGTAACTGGATTTCCAGAATCAGGAAAGGGTCATCATGAACATCCCTGATGAGTGTGTAGACCTGCACCTGTGATTCATCAGGGGTGTTGATGAAGGCCTCTGGAGCAAGTGTTATCACCTGCGAGATGACCTCGCTATCCAGCGCTGAGCCGGTTTCTTCTATGTGATGCATCGTGATGGGAAACTGTAAAGACTGGGAGAGGTTTTCCAGGTTAGCCAGATCAAAATATCTCCCCAGCAACAATGTACCCTGCCGCGGCCCCAGCATGTCATTCGTTAACACAGCACGGGAGACGAACTGTATCGCTCCTATTGGAGTCTGAAAAAAACCGGACACGCTACCCTGTTCATGTGGCAAAGTGATGAGCGGGCTGTCTGCATAAATTAACGATG
>JBGSXK010000750.1:0-4640 GCA_041751455.1 Anaerolineae bacterium | reverse complement strand
AGGCCGCTAGGTAGCCTCCATAAAGCACACTATGCCCGTGCAAAATATCCGGTGTGCCTTGTTGTGAACAATATTCATCAAAAGCCTTTAATCCCACTGCACCACGCTGCCAGGGCAGTATAGAGGCCAGCCAACCCCACCATGGCAGGCGAACACACGCTGTAACTCCATTATATTGTACGGTGACTTGATATGGAGACTGTCTCCCATGCTGGTATACTTCTGCCAGACCATGCCAGCTACGCAATTTTGTAGGGGGAATGAGCATTCCTACCTGATGCCCCATTTTGTGCAGTGCCCTTGCCTGATCGTCGAAAAAGCTTCCACGAACAGGGTTATCGGGTGTGGAATACCATGAGGGAAGCAACAGAATGTGCATGAGAGTAAATTAAGGTGTGCACCAATATGTCAGATCGCGCCCCAGTAGTTTGCTAAGCTGCTCAATCTCTGGCTTAAATTCCTGCTGAAGCTGTAAACGTATATGCGAATCAAGTGGGGAGCGTGCCTCATAACGTGTGTTTGCCTGACGCAGCTTCCAATAAACAGGCCGGGCAAGTGGGAGTATTTTTTTCCCAATTGTCATCAGCCAGCGTGGTGGTGTGATTAAAAAGTCCTGCATGGCTTCATTGCGCAGGTATTTGTTGGCATTTACGATCCTCATATCTGGTGTAAAATCATCATTCACTTCCAGAAATTCCAGAGCCTGCTGGTAAACCTTCTGGGTGTTCGCTTTCAGGTCATCAAATATAATGACATGAACCCGCTCACGTCCAAACACCTCGAAGTAACGCTGGACTTGCTCGGCGAACCTGGCCGTTTCTCGATAAAACAGGGCGGCTGGCATGATGTGTAATTTTGCCGGAATACCGAGTCCCTGCTTACGTTTCTCCTCTACAGCTAACGCTTCCTCAAAACTTTTTAAATCCTCGTTGAGCGTGTAAAGCAACTGATGATGCAGGGAATACATCATATCTATAGGAGAGCGAAGCATAATCATAATACGGGCATCTGCATTAAATTCTTTAATCTCCCGCGCTGCACAACGCGAGTAGAGATACCAGGTGGAGGCCTCACCCAGTCGTTTTTCCCCGTGCGCTCCTGTGAATAACGCAAGATAGTCCTGTTCGCGGCGGAAGCGCTCCAACCGTGAACCCTGGAAATCCCTTGCAAAGAAATGGGGCTCTTTGTAATTGGACATGAAAATTTCGGGATGCGTCTTTAAGTAATCGTACATGGCCGTTGTGCCACACTTAGGGGCACCCACAATGAAAAAGTTGGGCTTATTCATGCTGTTTTCCTGAATGCATCTTCCGGGCGATGTATTTTCCCCATACGATTAAAGAGGGCATCTCTAACACCGAGAAATGTATATCGGGCACATTGAAGTGCAAAGGGTCCACTGGTCAAAGCAGAAAATAACCAGACCAGGGCATAAACGATGTGCTTTATGATGGTCGCCAGAAATGCACTCCTGCCGATATGTCTGCGGCGAAAGACAATCCGGTTGCGTGTCTGGTAGTAGATAATCACAGGCTTGATTTTATTGTGTTCACCTTTTCGTGAGCCTCCCCCTATGTGAAAGACTACCGAGGCTGGCACCAGTATACTGGGGATGCCCAACTTTCGCATTCGTAAACAGTAATCCGCATCTTCCATGTACATGAAAAAATCGGTGTGGATGAACCCATGTTCTCTGACCACACTCAAGGGGATCACCAGGCTGCTTCCGCTGACATTGGCCTGTATCCGTGTTTCTGTATGATCAAAATATTCATCGTAGCGCTGCTGGCGGACTTTATGATGTACTGCCCGGCTTCCTTCAAAACTCCAGAACTGCATCTGTACAATCCACGACTGCTGCGCGCTGATACTGGTAACAGGAACACTACCATACAGGGCTTCTCCATGCTGAAGATAGGCCTCTACCAATACACTCAAAGTATTATGCTGGACTGCGGTATCATTGTTCAATATCCAGAATAACTCTGCTTCAGGGTCTTGCAGCGCTGCGCATAAAGCCAGTTTGTTTCCCCCCGCATAGCCAAGATTAGACTCTGCCCGAATGAGATCAGTTTCGGGGTAAGCCCTTTGAATTTGCACAACAGAGTCATCAGTAGAAGCATTATCAACGACCAAGATTTTATAATTTGAATAATCCAGTTGCTCCAGAGATTGCAGACACTTGAGGGTTTTTTCATAACCATTCCAATTAAGCACAGAGATATAGACTCTGGGTGTTTGGTTCATTGCGGAAGTCCATCAATATGCTGCATGATAATCATGATAGCATATAGCTTCGCAGATAAGCGATAGTTAGTCTTATGAGGATGAAGAGGCAGGGCAGCAGTACACTTCTCAACAGGGTGCTGCCATGTTATACTGCGCAGGCTTTTGCGAATTTTAGGAGTTTTGATATGGAAGTTGCTCTGCAAATCGCTTCAGTGATTGTTTCGATTTTGCTTGTGATACTTATCCTGCTGCAAGTCAAGGGTGGCGGGCTGGGCAGCCTGCTTGGTGGTGAGGCTGGCGGTGGTATCACCCGTACCCGGCGCGGCCTGGAAAAAACATTGTTCCAGATCACGATTGTGATGTCAGCGCTGTTTCTGGGTATTTCAATCCTGTCTGTGATTGCTTTTAATTAACCCGGTCGAACATTTGTTGCCCGGTATCTGCATCATTAGTTTTGAGGTATAGGCATGCTGCATGGCCTCCGCTGGCAGTTTATCGCCCTAGTTATGGCCTGCCTGCTGTTCGTGGTTAGCCTGACAACCCGGACAACACCTGAGATAACTAGCCCCCAGCCGCCGGAAGTAGCTGTTTCCCCGACTGAAGAGATTACTCCTGAAACACTGCCCCCTACTGCTGTATCCGCTGATGAAGTGGAAGGGGTAATTGAGTCGCCTCCGGTCACTGCGGGTAGGGAAGTAGTGACATTTCGGGAAGGGTTGGTAGGCAGTGTACAACGCCTGAATCCGCTCCTGGGTGGTTTAAACCCTGTCGATCAGGATATTACGTCCGTAATCTTTGAAGGACTCATCCGTAATAATGTTTATGGTGAACCGCTGCCCGGCCTGGCCGAGAGCTGGGTGATTTCATCGGATGGGCTGGAATATGTAATGCGCCTGCGCGAGGATGTGCTCTGGCAGGATGGTGTTCCTTTTAGCGCAGAAGATGTGGTTTATACGATGTCCTTATTGCGTTCAGTGGACTTTCCTGGCCCGTCAGCGCTGGGGGCTTTCTGGCGAACTGTAGAGACCGAACAGCTTGGTACACATCTGATACGCTTTCGGTTGACCCAACCACTGGGCAGCTTCCTGGATAAACTGCAAATCGGAATTTTGCCCTATCATATCCTGCAAGGCATTACTGCTTCTCAGATTGAAGATCACTTATTCAATTTAAGCCCGGTAGGTACGGGACCTTATCAGTTAGAAGCACTACGATCATCGGATGGGATGCAGGTCCATACGGTTGATCTACGATTTGCTCCAGTTTACCGTCAGCGCCTGGAAGGGCAGAGCGGTTTTATGATTGACCGCTTGCGATTTCAGATCTATGACTCTTTTGACGCAGCGGTGCAAGCATTACGGCGTGGCGAGGTGGACGGCCTTGCTGCCCGCGATCGTGCAGAACGGTCTCCGCTGGTGAGTGCGGCCAGTACTGAAGGTGCGAGTGTCCACACCACAGTTGAACCCACGCTGGGAGTTCTTATCTTTAACTGGCAAAATGATGACCATCCCTTTTTTCGGGAACAGCGGGTACGTCTGAGTCTGGAACTTGGGATGGATCGCGCATCTGTTATTGAGCGCTGGATGCGTAATACGGCGGTAAAAGCTGATAGCCCTCTTGTGCCGGGATCATGGGCTTTTGAAGGCAATTTACCCTGGCCGACCCCGGATTTAACTGCTGCCCGAATGCTGCTTGAGACGGCTAATCTGCGTCAGCAGAGCGAAGAGACTGTAGAGCCTGAGAGTGATAGCAATTCGTTACTAAGTTTTGCAATCTTAACCCCTGAAGATTCCGCATTGGTCAGCATGGTCAGTGAGATTGCTCAACAATGGTCACTACTGAACCTGGATGTGAATGTGGAGGCTGTTTCCCCCTCAGATTACCAGACTCGCCTGGATAACGGTGAGTTTGATGTTGCACTGGTGGAGTTGTCACTGGGCAGCAGTGCTGACCCTGATGTGTATAGTTTCTGGCATCAGGGGCAGTATCCTGACGGAGCGAATTATGGAGGGGTGGATGATCGTCGTATCAGCGAAGTGCTGGAACACGCCCGACGCGAAGCCAGCGGCATCAATCGCACGATTTATTATGATATATTTCAGCATGTTTTTGTAGACCGGGCTATCGCAATCCCTATGTACTATCCCCTTTATACTTATGTGACTTCAACTCACTTTGAGGGAATACAACTGGGGTTTGTAGGGGTGTCGAGCGATCGCTTTAAAACTATTCAGGATTGGTATATTGTGCCTGATTAAATCTTAGAGCGCTCCTTCACGGCTCAGAATTTCCCGGAGAAGTTCTTTGCGCGCCGTGCCGCCCAGTAACTCCAGCTTTCTGACTCCTAAGGGATCAATCACTTCTCGCAGCAGGCGAATTTCCTCTTCTGAGGGGGGAGGGGTTTGGTGAAG
>JBGSXK010000749.1:0-2718 GCA_041751455.1 Anaerolineae bacterium | reverse complement strand
CACTGGAAGGAGCTGATGAGACCTTAGCTGCCAAGGCCTATTATAATCTTGGCAATGTTTACTTTGAGATGGCACTGTATGTTGAGGCGCTGAGTGCCTACCGTGAAACACTGCTGCGCCAGCCTGATGACGAAGCAGCACGCTATAATTACGAGCTTACGCTGCGTCAGCTTGGAACAGCTCCTTCGCCAGAACCAGAGCCGGAAGAAGATAAGCCAGAACCGACACCTACAGGTGACAGCGGCGGTGAAGAGCAAACTACGCCGACACCCTCACCAGAGCCGGAAAGCACCGATGAAGCTGAAGGTGGCGATAGTGACAACAGCGAGGGGGATGACCCGGTTACTGTAACCCCCGAACCTGAAGGCCAGATCACGATGGAAGATGTAGAGCGGAGACTGAATACCGTACAACAAAACCAACAAACCCTGCGCGAATACTTGCAGCAGCCCCTCAGTCCTGACACACCACCTGAGAAGGACTGGTAAATGTGCATTAAGTATCTGACTCTGGTCGCGGGGTTATGTATAGGGGGGCTGATTGGTGCGCCAGCCTATGCACAGGATGTCATCATTGATAATAGCGATTATTTTGTTGAAGCTGCGGTTAGTAACACCAATCCTTTTGTGGGCGAACAGATCATCTACAGCTTTCGCTTGTACACTGCTGTACAACTCCCGCCCGCGTCCTACTCTCCCCCGGACTTTGAAGGATTCTGGCGCACAGACATGGGGCCAAACAGCACCAGTACAGCCCAAACCAATGGGCGTTTTTACACTCTGACCCAACGAGACACGGCCCTGTTTGCCAATTACCCCGGTGAAATTACCATTGAGCCAGCCAGGCTGATCTTGCCAGCGACAGTGTTTGAAGAAGGTCAGGCTCTGTCTACAGGGAGTCTTACGCTGCAGGTGCGCCCGCTGCCAGAAGGCGCTCCTGATGGCTTTAGCGGAGCAGTGGGGCAATTTAACCTGAGCGCGACGATTGATCGCCAGACGGTACAACAGGGCGACCCGTTAACCATGCGCGTCACTGTTTCTGGCACAGGGAATGTCGAGCAGTTAAATACGCCTGAGTTGACCGTGCCTCCTGGCTGGCGTACTTACCAGAACCCCACTCGCTATCAAACCGTGCTGCAAGACAGGCTGCTGATAGGGGAGAAGGAGTTCGAATGGCTGCTGACACCCTCGGAGGGTGGTTCGGTGCCGCTGCCACAAATTACGCTGACCTATTTCGATCCTATTGACCTGGCCTATCGTGCAGTCAATACCGGGGGAGTGATGCTGGACGTGGTGCCGGGAGATATAGATATGAGTGCTGCATCAATTGCAGATCAGCTTGCCCCAGCCCTGGCCTTGAAAGAAATCAACTCTGACCTGACTGTTCTTGGTGGCGGCCTGAGTAGTATATTTTGGGTGTTCTGGTTAATTCCGCCAGCGGCCTGTGCCCTCGGCTGGTGGTGGGCACGACAGCAGGGCGCGCTTTCGCAGGTGAATATGACCAGCGAATCGGCCAAAGCACTCAGTGACGCTCGGCGCAGTTTACAGGCAGTGAGAAAGCTAGAAGGCAGCCGAGCTTATGAAACTGTCAAGAACATTGTGTTCAGCTATGTACACACGAAGTGCGGCGGAAACCAGACATCCCTGAGCATACTGGAACTCGAAAACATTCTGTCAGTCCATGGTATTAATGAGCAACTCAGGGGACGCTTGCTTGCATGTCTGGAGAGCGCAGACAGCGGACTTTACGCACCAGAGCAGCAGATCGAAATTGAAATGCTGATAGACCGCACGTTAAAAACTCTGACTGCAGTAGACACTTCCTGGAAGATGCCATGATACGAATTATGGCCTTAATTTTCCTTTTGCTTTGTGCAGGTTACTATGCAGGCGCACAGGAAGATTATCTGCGTGGTGCTGCCCAGGCCAATGCAGCATATGAGACAGGTGATTATGCTAACGCCATTAACCTTTATGAAGCATTAATTGCTGGTGGGGTGCAAGATTACCGACTCTACTTTAACCTGGGCAATGCTTATTATCAGGCACGAAATCCTGGCAAGGCGCTTCTCAACTACCGCCGGGCGCACCAGCTTTCCCCCCGTGACAACGATGTTATCTCCAGCCTGGCACGGGTGCGCTCGCAGAGAAGGGATGTGCTGGGTGAGGAAACATCCCTGATTGACAGCATAGCAGCATTTACCAGTGGTGTAATGACCACAGGGGAGTTGAACTGGCTGGCATTTTCAGCCTGGACAGCCCTTTTCGGCTTACTCATGGCGTGGGGTGTGCGGCAGGATTGGCGGACCGCGCTGCGTCTGCCTGTTGTTCTTACCGCATTGTTTTTTGCAGGAATGGTGCTGCTGGCTGGCAGTCGCCTGTGGGTAGAGTATGCCCGCCCCGCTGCCTTGGTAGTAGAGTCCACTGCTACAGTGATGAGTGGTCCAGGTGAGAATTATCTGGAAATTTACCGCCTGAGCACTGCGGCGGAACTGCGGGTCTTGGAGAAGCGTGGTGAGTGGGTGCGATTCATACTGCCGGATGAACGCCAGGGCTGGCTACCAGAAGCATTGATTGATAGGGTTTAAGGAAAAAGGGCGCAGGCTTGAGCTGCGCCCTGAATTCAGCCTGGTTATTGAAGCAGATCGGGGATTTGCTCAGGATTTTCCGCTACGCGAACTCCGGCAGCACGTAGGGCTTCAATTTTCTCAGCCGCTGT
>JBGSXK010000748.1:0-4717 GCA_041751455.1 Anaerolineae bacterium | reverse complement strand
TGTGCTATATCGTTGAAAAACAGCAGGCTGTCAATAATAGCTCCGCTAATAAAAGACTTCAGGTTTACAAGCCTTAAGGATTCTCCATGCAAAGTTGACATAGTATAAAGGTAGCAATAATTCTCCATGATCATCTTTCCTCCTGCGCAACAGCGCCCTTAAGCAAGGCGCTGTTGTGTTTCTGGCCACAAGTGGCTTTGGGTGTATGCGATATAATCCCCTCATTATCCAGACGCACAGGGAGTCCAGAATGGATATTGATGTTGTTTCAAGCCCTATTCATGAGACCGCAGCCGATGCAATCCTCATTTTTCTATATCAAAACAGCCCATTCAACGAAGCACTGAATACACTTGATGCCGCACTTGGTGGCTTGCTGCGGGAAGTCACCGAAGCGGGCGACCTGACAGGAAAGAGCAGCGATCTTCTGGTGCTTTACCCGCGTGGTGTAATCCCGGCACAGCGTATCATTGCGGTGGGACTGGGAGAAGCTGAGGAGATTACCCCCGATACGATCCGCCGAGCAGCGGCACAGGGTATCAAAAAAGCACGTGATATGAAGGCACGCACAGTCACTGCCCTGCTGCCTGATCATCCCGACGTGAATACCGCTGCCGAAGCCCTTACTGAAGGCACACTGCTGGCGCTCTACAGCTATCACGGCCAGAAAAGTAAAGAGAAAGCGCAGGACCTGCCGGAAAAACTGACTCTTTTTGTCACCAGTGAACAAGACATTATGGCAGCGCAGCAAGGTGTAAAAGCGGGTGAGGCTGTCGCTGCGGGGGTGAAGATTACGCGCGATCTGGTCAACCTGCCGCCGAATATCTGCACACCAGCTCACATGGCACAGGTGGCGGAGGAAGTGGCGCAGGAGGCTGGCCTGAAGATCGAGGTGTTGAAAAAGAAGCAGATTGAAGCACTGGGCATGGGGGCGCTGCTGGGGGTCGCACAAGGCAGTGACGACCCGCCGCGCTTTATCATCCTGGAACACAATGCAGACAAAGCGGAAGCGCTCGACACTATTGTGCTGGTAGGCAAAGGGGTCACATTCGATACCGGTGGCTACAGCATCAAAACGACAGATGGCATGGTGGGCATGAAAGCTGATATGGCTGGCGGCGGCGCAGTTATCGGCGCAATGCGGGTGATTGCCGCGCTGGACGTACCGCTGCATGTGGTCGGCCTCATCCCGGCTGTCGATAATATGATCAGTGGGCACGCTTTCCGCCCGCAGGATGTACTGAAGGCCAGCAACGGCATCACCATTGAGATCATCAGTACCGATGCCGAGGGACGATTGATTCTGGCTGATGCGCTGGTGTTCGCCGCACGTTATAAGCCTGCCGCTGTTGTGGATATTGCCACGCTGACCGGGGCCTGTATGGTGGCACTGGGCACGGCGGCAGGTGGTTTGTTCAGTACAGATGACACGCTGCGTGATGCCCTTATGCAGGCGGCAGAGCGCACCCATGAGAAAATCTGGCCGCTGCCGATGTTTGCGGAATATGACAAGCTGATCGAGTCCAACACAGCAGATATCAAAAATACGGGTGGGCGTTATGGCGGCGCGTCAATTGCGGCTGTGTTCCTCAAGCATTTTGTGGATTATCCCGCCTGGGCACATATTGACATGGCAGGAATGGCTGGCATCGAGGGTGTGAGCGGCAGTGAGAACCCTTATGTGCCTGCGAAAGGCGCTACAGGTTATGGTGCGCGCTTACTGGCCGATTTCGTGCGGCACTGGAAGTGATGCTTTAGCGCCAGGGTGCGGTGACGCATATCCTGGCGGTTTAAACGGCTGTTTGCCAGTAGTCATACTCCATGTAGCGCGCGGTTTCGGCGGCTTTCTCCGTACCGAGCAACCGCGCCACTACATGCAGCGACATATCAATACCTGCCGAAATCCCGGCAGAGGTAATCACCCGGCCATTATCTACGAAACGGGTGTTTTCAAGCACCTGGGACTCCGGCGCAAGCTCCTGAAGAAGCTGGATCGCACCCCAGTGTGTGGTCGCGCTCAGACCATCCAACAGGCGTGCGTTCGCCAGCAGCAGCGACCCCGTGCAGACCGAAAGCAGCAGTTCGGCAGGTTGGCTGTGGTGTTTGATCCAGTCCAGCAGTATTTGATTATGCATCTCGCGCCGGGTGCCCACGCCACCGGGAATAATGAGGATGTCCGGCGGCGGGCAGTCGTGGAGAGTGTAAGCAGGATTCACACTGAGGCCATTGCGCGCAATGACAGGCCGGGCATCTTCGGCCACGGTATATACATTAAACGGCTTTACCTCGTCATTCACCCCTGTCACAGCGAATACCTCGAAGGGGCCGCAGAAATCCAGCACTTCCACATCATCAAAGATCAAAATGGCAACATTGCGCATCCGGGTGATTTTAACCTCATTACCTGTAGCGATTAACGATTTTCCAGCGGCAACCAACGGCGGTTATGCTCGCCTGTGTACTGTGATTCTGGGCGAATGATGCGCCCAACAGCCTCCTGCTCGAAGCAATGGGCGATCCAGCCAGCCGCACGACTGATAGCAAAGGTAGGGCTGAACAGTTCAGTTGGCAGATCCAGCCCATGCAGCAGCAGCGCCGTATAAAATTCCACGTTGGTTTGCAGGTTGCGCCCCGGTTTATATTCTTCCAGCAGGCGCACTGCTATGTGTTCCACATGCTTCGCCAGATTATAGAGTTTCAGGTCGCCGTCCGCCATGTACATTTGCTCAGCCGCCTGCGCCAGCACATCAGCACGCGGGTCACGCACTTTGTAGACACGATGGCCGAAACCCATCAGCCGCTCGCCCTTCTCCAGCTTAGCGCGCAGGTATGGTTCGGCATTAGCCTCAGTGCCGATCTCGAAGACCATATCCAGCGCCGGGCCGGGCGCGCCGCCATGCAGCGGCCCCTTAAGCGCTCCCACTGCACCCACCACCGCCGAAACCAGATCAGAACCTGTCGAGATAATCACCCGCGCGGTAAAGGTCGAGGCATTCAGACCGTGATCGACCACCGTGTTCAGGTAGGTTTCCAGCCCGCGCACTCGTGCGTCAGCCGGGACTTCGCCCGTCAGCATATACAGGTAATTAGCCGTGTGGCTTAAGTCTGCCTGTGGGGTGACAGGTGACTGGCCGTTCAGCAACCGCCAGTATGCAGCGACAATTGTCGGAAAACGCGCGGTCAGCGCCAATGCGTCACGGCGCGGGTGTTCTGGCTCATCATCGCTACGCAGGGTGATCGTACTGGCTGCCATACGCAGCGTGTCCATAACATCCAGCTTTTGCCCGGCAGCAGCACGCAGCAAAGCGAGTGTTTCGGCGGGGATGGCACGGTAGGCTACCAGCGCCCGCTGAAAGCGGGTCAACTGCTCGGCAGTGGGCAGTTGGTCGTGCCACAGCAAGTACATGGTTTCTTCAAAGGTGGCCTTCCCCGCCAGTTCTTCCAGCGCAAACCCGGCGATAATCAGCTCACCGGCAAGGCCATCGACACTACTCAGGCGGGTCTGTGCGGCGACAATCCCCTGAAGTCCTGGGGTAAAATCAGTAGTAGGGTTCATCATCACTGCTCCTTATAATCAACTGATGCGGGGGCAGGTTTAAAAGCCCGCCCCTGCATAACATACGCTTACAACGCGCCCTCGAATTGCAGCAGCCATTTCTTACTGGCGACTCCTGCCCCGGCGCTGTACCCGGTCAGCTTACCATTGCTGGCGATGACGCGATGGCATGGTACGACAATGGGCACGGGATTGCTGCCCAGTGCCTGACCCACGGCGCGGCTGGCGCTGGGCCTGCCGATGTGCTGGGCAACCTGCCCATAAGTCCAAACCTCCCCGGCGGGGATAGCGAGCGCAACATCCAGCACACTACGCTGAAAAGGTGTCACACGGCTGAAATCCACAGGCAGGTCAAACTGACTGCGCCGTTTCTCGAAGTATTCCTGCAACTGCTGTGTAAAAGCCTTAAGATCATCCTGTTCCGTGCGTGCCAGCGGATCGAGCCGGGCGATAAACTGCTCCTGGCTCAGGCCAAAATCGAGGCTATGCAGGCCCAGTTTGCTGACCGCGAAATAGATACGACCCACAGGAGATTCCACCTCCGACCATTGCAGCAGCGGGGCGGCCTTCTTAAACCAGCCCGCAATACCCTGCCGGGACTGGTGTATTTCGTTCTGAGTTGGGGCAAATTGTTCGTTCATCATTATGCTTCTCCACGCTCTTGCATTAACTCCTGACGCAGACGGCGGATTGCCTGTGAGACATTCGCTCTGGCGCTGTCCTCAGTACAAGCGAGCGTCTGGGCGATTTCGGCATATTCAAACCCTTCGATATGGCGCATGACTACTGCGGCGCGCTGCTTGAAGGGCAGTTGACCAATGATTTTTCCGGCAGCGGCCAGGGTTTCATTGAGTGCGGCCTGCTGGTCTGGTCGCAGTTCGCTGTCCCCGCTAAGTTCTTCGAGTGCATCCAGGCTGGTTTCCCGGCGGTTCTGACGCAGCGCAGAATAAGCACAGTTGGTAGCGATCTTATACAGCCACGCGCGATGATTAGTGTCCACTCTCAGCCGACCATAGGCCTGATAGGCGCGCATGAATGTCTCCTGCGTGAGGTCCTGCGGCTCGTGTGGGGTGTCGCGCAGCAGCCGCCACAAATAGCGGTAAATCTCATCATGGTAGCGCTCGATCATCGTCTCGAAACGCATAGGGGATGTTGTCATAG
>JBGSXK010000747.1:0-6384 GCA_041751455.1 Anaerolineae bacterium | reverse complement strand
GCCTTCGGTTTCATCGCCGTCTATACCGCCGTGGATGCAGGCTTATCCGCAGCGTTGGGTTTGCTCAGCCCATTGAGCGCACCCGGCAACAGTTTGTTTATGGGGGTGCTGGTGGGGCGGGTTATTGCCGCGCTGCTGGTGATCGGCGGCATACCCTTTATCACTACACTTTTCAGCCCGGATACATGGAGTTGGGCGCTGCCGCTGGCCGCATCCATTATGCTGGGATTGCTGGTACTGCTGACCTGGGTCACACTGCGACTGGCGGAAGTCCTCGCTACCTGGCAGCACGCCGCGCCGCGCAGAACCTTACCTAAATAAGAAGATCACAGGTATAATTTAGGTCTCTACGTAATCCATTACCAGCCTAAGGTTATAATAACCTGCATTAAGCACTTATTTATATTTGAGTTTTTACGCATGAATAATAATCGACACTCCTATACTGTTGTTGTTGCAATTCTGGGAGCAGCGTTAGTGGCAGGCATAAATGCACTGGGCATTCTGCGTCCAGAAGCCGCCAGTGGATTCTCCGATCCCATTGTGTTTCTGATTATTATCATCATCATGGCTTCCACAATGCTAATCACATATAGTCAGCTAAAAACCCCTTCTGTTACAGGCGTTACTCAAAGGGAAAAGATACAACCTGTTCCGCTGTCTACCCCCAACTCCATTACAGAGTGGTTTTTCCAGCATACCAAACTGAGGTTAGGCAAGAAGCATCCACGTTACTGGTTCATCCTTGCCTGGTGGCTGTTTACTTTGCCCGATCAGTTCAATGTCTATCAGGCACGCTTCAGCAAAAAAACGTTGTGGCCTGCTGGAATATGGTTGGCAACCACAGTTATCAGTTTGCCTTTTTTTATTTTTGCCTTCGGTTTAGTCATTCGGTCCTTCTTTCTCGAAGGGTTGGCAGGGATGTGCCTGATCGCTGCGCTATGGTATTTTATAGGTTCATCAGGGCACAATGCAGATCAACTGGACAGCAGATGGTGGAGAGCCAATCCGAATCTGTGTTACATTGTGTTCATCGCCTTACTATTTATCGCTCTTTCTATAAGCGCACTTTTAACTATCGTGGGTGGGCTGGCCGGTTTATATGATAATCATAGCATTATTGGCGATATTGCAGTCAGCTTTATGATAGGGTTAGGCTGCAGCATATGTTTCTATGTAACGCCTCTGGAATCTTTTGTATATTTTACCTCCCCAAGCGGCATCCGTATTTCCGAAATTTACTTCAGAGGGGGCAGCGTTCTGGTAGGCATTTGGTCTAGCATTACAGCTTTGATAGCTTGTGGAATACTAGCAGGCGGACTCGTAGGTATTATGGGGCTTATCATCGCTTTTGTATCGAGCGCGATCCTTGAAGACAATCTTGAGCGAGGCAAACCAAGCTTGCTAGGTTGGGGAGTTGTTGCCGGATTTCTCATAAGCCTGCTTTTAGTAATAGGCACCTATGGTTTGTCAGCTTAACTTCTTGCTTGCCAGGGGAATGGTGAATTTGTTGGCAGCGCGTCTGTGCCTCTGTACAATTGCATACAACATTTGAAAAATTTACACAGGGTATGATGATGAAAATCCTGATTATTGGCGGCACAAAGTTTATCGGGCGGCATCAGGTGGAGGCCGCGCTGGCCGCCGGGCACGAAGTCACCCTGTTCAACCGGGGGCAGACCAACCCGGAACTGTTCCCGGAGGTTGAAAAGCTGCGTGGAGATCGGGACGGTCAGCTTGACGCGCTCAAAGGGCGAACGTGGGATGTCGTCATCGATAATTGTGGCTATGTGCCGCGTGTCGTGCGGCAATCCGCCGAACTGCTAAGTGACGTGGTGGGCCGTTATATCTTCATCTCTACAGTGTCCGTCTATAACGAACCGGATAAACCCGGCATTGACGAAAGCGGCCAACTAGAAACGCTACAGGACGAAACCACCGAAGAAGTCATGCAAGCCTACGGCGGGTTGAAAGTTCTGTGTGAGCGTGTGGTACAGGAGGTCTATGGTGAGCGAGCGCTTATCATCCGCCCCGGCCTGATTGTTGGCCCGCATGATCCCACCCATCGGTTTACCTATTGGCCCCTGCGTATGGCCGATGAGTCACGTCAGGGTGGCGAAGTGCTGGCCCCTGGTACACCCGATAACCCGGTGCAGTTTATCGATTCGCGTGATCTGAATGAGTGGGTGATCCGCATGGCGGAACAAAGCGGCAGTGGGGTCTACAATGCCACCGGGCCGGATATCCCTCTGACGATGGGCACGGTGCTGGAGGTATGTCAGCAGGTGGCCGAAACTGATCTGCGCCTGACATGGGTGGATGAGACCTTTCTGCTGCAACATGAGGTCGCGCCCTACACAGAGATGCCGCTGTGGGTTCCGGCGGAAGCCATCGCTTTTAACACGTTTGATGTGCGTAAAGCCATCAGCGCGGGGCTGGCCTTTCGCCCACTGCACGAGACTGTGCGCGATACACTGAATTGGGAGCGCAACCGTCCACACCAGCCGGACGAAAAAATGATGGACGGCATGTCCACCAGGCGCGAGGCCGAACTGCTGATGGCATGGCACGCGCGACAGATTTAGCCTGCACAAGGCCATACTCAACCAAAACTTTTTCTGCTATACTGCCGTTGTGTAAACTCCGATCAGGTTCAGGGAAAATCCAATGGCAGTTGAAGTCAACCAGTTGCGCAAAGGCGCGACTTATATCGAAGACAGTGAACTTTATAAAGTTCTCAATTACGCCCACAATAAGACGGGGCGCGGCGGCGCAACCATTCGAGTGCAGGTACGTAACATGCGCACCGGGTCTACGTTTGAAAAGACCTACAACTCTGGCAACCGGGTGCAGGACATCCGTGTTGAAGCGCGGGAGGTAGAGTACCTCTATGACGATGGCACATTCCTCACATTTATGGACACCGAAACTTACGAACAGCCACAGATCAACCGTGAAATCTTCGGTGATGATGCAGCCTACCTCAAGTCTAATCTCAAGATCAAGCTGATGAGCTATGAGGGCGAGATCATTGATTATGAACTGCCGCTCACAGTCGATTACCGGGTGTCAGAGTCAGAAATCGCGGTGGCGGGCGATACCGCCAACAACCCGACCAAGCGTGTCACAGTGGAGACCGGGCTGGAAGTCAAAGTGCCGATGTTTGTCAACGAGGGCGATACGATCCGCGTCAAGACCGAGGACGGCAGCTACGTCACACGGGTATAAATCCGAAAATCCTATCTGCAAACCGCGTCAGGGACACGCTATACTGTGTCCCTTATGTTTTCTCTCATGCAACCCCACCCCCTAACCGTGCGTATAATCCTGTAAAAGTCGTCAGAAGCTTGTTTTTGATTCCTGCCGCTTTTATGCAGACATAAAGTAAGGGGGATGAATGAAGACCACCATCACAACAGTTGACGAAAAGACTATCCGACAGCGGGTGGAAAAGCATTTTGAAGATCGCCGAGAACTGTTGGTTCATGCCTCCATATATGTCGTGGTGAACCTGGCCCTGTGGGTGGTATGGCTGGTGACAGGGCTGGCCACCGGGGTGATGGTCTGGCCGCTGGTGGTCATGCTGGGTTGGGGTGCGGGCCTGGCAGGGCATGCGCTGGATGTATTCGCCCGCCTGCCCTGGCGGCTGGCGGCAGCAGATCGCCAGGTATTTCAGCAGATGGAAAACCTCTACGGCCCGGACTGGCGCGAGGTGGCATCGGAGGATGATTATCGCAAGCTGCACGAGGCTGCGCACCAGACTCTCAACCAGCGCAAGGAATTTTATATCCACATGGCGGTCTATCTGTTGGTGAATCTGGCCGTGCTGGCGCTGTGGTCACAATGGGGTGGGCGCACTGGTGGTTTCCCGCTGCCGCTGGCGCTACTGTTTCTCTGGGGGTTGGGGCTGGCAGGTCACTGTATTACGGTCTTTAGTTCGCCCGCACGAATGGTGGCCGCGCGGGAACGCGCGATCCAACAGGCGGTGGAACGCGAAACCCAACGGCTTTATGGAGATGCACCCCATAAAGAAAAGCGCAAGCATGAACGGTTGATGCTCTCGGAGGATGGAGAACTGCTGGAAGTCGATGAAGACGACTGGCAGGCAGAAATCAAGCGCAACCATTAGTGAACAGAGGCAAGAGACAAGATGCTGAATGACCGGATTGATTACGAAACCGTAAACCAGCGCGTGGAAGACGCGCTTAAAAGAGCGCAGCGCCGCAACATGCTTGGCTTGTTCCTGGCAAATGTGCTGATCTATGCAGTGTTCATGTTTTTGGGATGGATATTAATACCCAATGTCAGCAGTATGCAGGTCTTCCTGAGCAACGCGGTGCTGGCGACTTTCATCATGCTTAGCGTCGGCTGGGGGACGGGGGTTTTTCTGCATGGGGTCAGCACGGCGCTGGCGCTGGGCGCGATGAACCAGTCCCTGCGCGAGCGCGTGACCGCCCGCGAACTCCAGCGTGAGATTCACCGCCTGGGGTTAGCAGCAGAGCATGAAAAACCCAAGCGCCGCCAGCAGCGGCTGGCGCTGACTGAGGACGGCGAAATGCTGGAAATTGCGGACGATGAGGAACTGCTGCGCCAGCAGAGGTAAAGCCTGTGAATGATTATGAGCGATTGATCCAGCGTATCGAGGCGCGCACCCGGCGGCGCAGCGGCTTCGCGCTGCACGCCACACTGTTTACCATGTTTGCCGTGTGCAGCATTATTTTTATGCTTGACCCGTCCACCTGGCGCAGCTTCATGACTCTGCCCAACACAGGCGATCTGTTCCTGATTTTAATCGTGTGGGGCGCTGTTTTCGCCAGCCGCGCGGCGCGCTTTTATTTTCAGGACGCGGGCGATAGAGAAATCGAAAGGCTGTATATTTCCACATATCGCCAGGGTAAACGAAAACCGTACCGGGAACACCTGGTACTGGCCGAGGATGGCGAAATGCTGGATGTCATCGACGACTCTCTGTCGGAGAAACGCCAGCGGTTAGAGGATTAACCTGCGCGAAGTTGCCCCTTTTATTCAACTGTTGCCCGATACGCTGTCCACGCCTTCAAACATCTCCCGTAGGCGCTGGGTGATGGCCAGTGGCAGCGGCGGGCGCTGAAAAGACTCCAGATTCTGGCGCAGATGTTCAGGGTTGCCCGTGCCGGACAGAATCACATGCGTGCCCGGTTCATACAGGCAGAAGCGATAGGCCGCGTCGGTCAGGCTGATTGCGCCGCCTTCGGCCAGCACGAAATCCAGCGGGTTCTCTTTTTCCAGCAGGTGAGCATCGATGCCCCCTTGCCCGGCCAGCGCTTGCAGCGCCTCGCGCAGGCTTTCCGGGGTGCTGAGCGCGCCACGCACGGCGAACATCACCAGGACACCGATGTCCTGCGCGATGGTCTGCGCGAAAACCCGTTCCCGCGCCGACTGGTTGAGGATATTAAAGCCGACCATCATCACATCCCACACATCATCCTGAAGCGCGCGTTGCAGCATGACGTGCTGTGTATCACTGCCGAAACGTTCCGTGATACCAATATAACCGATCCTGCCCTGCGCCTGCTGCGCTTGCAGCACCGGGACAATCTCATGCAGCAGGTAATCATAATCGTTCACAATCACCCCATGCAGGTGATAAATATCGATATAATCTGTGTCCAGGCGCTTTAAGCTGGCTTCCAGCCGGGACAGTACATCCGCAGGCGTGAGCCGCTGGCCGGTGCTGATCTTGCTGGAAAGCACCACCTGCTCACGCGGGATGCCCTGTAAGGCCCTGCCAACAATCTCCTCGGTGCCATAAGCCTCGGCAGTATCGATAAAATTCACTCCTGCATCGAGCGCCTGCCGCAGGATCGCCACCGATTCAACCTCTGGCCTGTCCTGGCGCTGTCCCAGGCGGCTGGGGCCACCCCCACCCATACCCATCGTCGAAACCTGTAATCCCGTCCGCCCCAGTGTGCGATAATCCATCCCATCCTCCACGAAGTATAAATCGTAGATTTTACCTGCCCTCGCCCATTTTCCCACCTTGCCGCTGTGGGCTACAGGGATTATTATTGAGACATAGTTTCAATCAGGTAAATTCCAATGGATCTCCAACAACTTCTGCTCGACCCCATCAGCCTGCCCTTCATGCAGCGCTCAATGCTGGCAGTCATTATGATTGGCCTGGTCAGCGGTGTAGTGGGTGCTTATGTCGTCACGCTTGGCATGGCCTTCATGGGTGATGCGCTGGCGCACAGTGTTCTCCCTGGTGTAGCGATTGCCTTTCTGCGTTCTGGCGGGGCATCCACCGAAGTGCTGATTGGCGGGCTGGTTGCCGGAGTGCTGTCTGCCCTGGGGATTGGGTTTCTCACACGCGGCGGCAGGGTACCGGAGGATACGGCCATCGGC
>JBGSXK010000746.1:0-1967 GCA_041751455.1 Anaerolineae bacterium | reverse complement strand
TTCCTCCGACAGCGACTGCCGAACCGCCCACGGCCACTACCGAACCACCGACCAGCACCCCGGCTCCCATTACTGCCACCTTCACGGTCACGCCTATCGAGCCTTCTGGCGAAACCGACGCAAGCACCGAAATTGAGGCTGCACTGGCAGCAGGCGATCCGGTACATGGGCAGGAGTTATTTAGCCAACTGCGTGCAGAGGTTGGCTTCGCCTGTTCCACCTGCCATAATGTGGATAATCCGGTCCGGCTGATTGGCCCCAGTTTGCAGAATATCAGTGAAGTCGCCGCGCTACGGGTGGAAGGTATGGGGCCAGTGGATTACATCCACGAATCGATTGTTAACCCCAATGCACATATTGCCCCGGCGGGCGAAGGTGAGCCACCTTACCCAGAAAACCTCATGCCGCAGGTATACGACGAACTGTTCAGCGATCAGGAGATCAGTGACATCATCGCCTATCTGCTGACACTATAAGCTGCCACCGCAGGGGCGAGTCTTTGACTTGCCCCTGGAAAATCACAGGCTCTAATTTTGCCTGGTGCCGGAATGAGGCGTATTGATTTGGGAGGTCTTATCTTCTGCATCATCAGCCAACTGAGGCATTGGCATACGGACGGCGGAGGTCAATGGCATAGTGATATTGACCGCAGTGCCCACACCCTGCCTGCTTTGCAGGATGAGTTCACCACCATGTAACTCCAGGATTTGCCGTGCGGTAGTCAGCCCCTGACCTGTGCCTGGCATGCGGATCACACGGCCTTCCTTCGTAATCGGATTGCCGCGGTAGAAGCGTGTGAATATATGTGGTAGTTCCTCACGGGCAATACCCACCCCATTATCGCGTATCCGCAGACGCGCTCTGTCCTCATCCGTCTCGGCGCGAATTTCCAGTGTGACATCCCCACCAGGCGGAGTGTACTTGATAGCATTATCAATCAGGTTGCCCAGGGCCCAGCGTAAACGGCGCTCATCCCCCAACACATACAGGCCACCCTTCTCGATCAGCACATGCAGCTTGAGGTTGTTGGCCTGCGCCACCTGCCGCCACTCATTCGCTACTGACCAAATCAGCGTGTCCAGTGGGATGGGATTCTGTTTTTTTTCGGGCATCTCGCTCAACTGTAAGTCGTTGAGTTCGCGCATTTCCAGCACCAGCTTTTGCAGCGCCACCGCGTTACGGGTAACTTCCTGAGCAAACTGGCGCAGTGTGGTGGTCTGTACAGAGGTGGACAGTGCTTCCAATGGCTGCACCTGCTGCGACATCTGCGCCAGCAGGCGGTCCCGCGCTTGTGCCTGCTGCACCTCTTCGGTCACGTCACGCAGCAGCACAACAGTGCCTACCCGCTGGTTAGTAGGGGTCATCACCGCTGCGGCCTGTGCACTCAACAAATGCCCCTCGACGTTTAACTGCTGTGGGCTTCCCAACGCATAGATACCAGGAGCCAGCGCTGATCCCAGCCTATCTGTTACGAGAGCAGTAAGGGTTTGCACATCACTGCCCGTATCCGCCTGTGTGCCCAGCAGCACCCGTGCCCGCTCGTTCATCACCATCACATGCCCGTTCATGTCCAGCACCACCACCCCATCGGGCAGAGCTTCCAGCACAGACAGCAAATGTGCGATTTCGCGGCGCTGGCGGCGGAGATCGGTGCGCAGCATGTCCTGCCGTTCCTGTACCGAATCAGCATAACGATCCAGTGCATCACCCAAACGCCCTACCGGGTCAACTGGTTGCAGTCCGGTACGTGCGGCCACATCTCCAGCGGCCAGATACTCGGCGATTACAGTGATTCCTTCGACCCTGCCCAACACCCGTGCCACCAGCCAGAACGCCCCGCACACGGCCAGACCCGCCATCACCGCCATGAGCAGCGCACTGATCTGTCGCAGACCAGCGCCTGCCAGCGGCACATTGGTGGGCATCCATACGCCCATGACACCCACGGGTGTATCGCCATAATCCAG
>JBGSXK010000745.1:0-4383 GCA_041751455.1 Anaerolineae bacterium | reverse complement strand
CACTGGCAGCCTTGCGCTGCATTTACGTTCTTTAATATCTTCCAGCAGCTTCCAGCCTGTCATATCCGGCAGGCCGATATCCAGCAGCACTACATCGGGGCGGTGCGTCTCGAAGTGCTTGAGCGCCTTATTACCATGTGTTTCATGGGCGGTCACCATATCCAGGCGCTGCAAAGTCGCCTCGATGATTTCGGCCAGTTCCATGTTATCCTCAATAATGAGAATCGAAGGAATTTCAGAGGCTCGTATGACCTCTTTCTCACCAGGGGCTACACTCATTTCAGCAGTGGTTCGAGAAGCATCCTGCACTTCTTTATCTTCCTTTGCTTCAGCAGCGTTTACAACCGCTGCAATGATTCCAGTCTCCGCTGCCGGGCCACGGCGCTCATCCACTCCGCGCACGGCAGGCAGTGTTGCAGTCTGGGCAGGGCTGACAGGCTCCTGAGCAGCGCCAATAGTGCCGGGCGTGCCCTCTGCTTTGTCGTTGATTTCAACGGGAGAGACAAGTTTGTTCATACAAATCTCCTGGCAACCCCACCGCCACCCATGTGGTTTTGTGGATAAACTGAATTATAACATAGGGATAGTTGTGAAAGCGATAAATGTTGTACAAAATTCATAAAGAATTCAACAGCGTTCCTGCACAGACTATAGAGATCGCTACTAATCAGGTTTTACTACAAACATGGCAAACCAAACTCAACTCTTACCCCACTTTCAATACACGGCCACCCACCTTTTACCGCACAAGGGTGATTGTGCCCTGATGGGTATCTGCCCGGACATGACGCTGTATGTCGAGGAGATGTATGGTGATGGCTGGATGGCGCAGCATACCTTGCGGCGGGATGGCACGATCATGACCTCGCGCGATGAACACTCTGGCAGCACCCCGATTCAGGAATGGCTGGCACTCCCTGCCGATGCGCACCCACGGCAGCCCGTGCGTTCCACACTGACTCTTAATTATGGCGGACCACGTCACCGGGGAATGCGTGACAGCGAGCGCATTACCGATATGGCACGTCCCTTTACCTTACAGACCCGGTTCTATCTGATCCAGAAAATGGGCCTGGATATCGCGCCAGCAGCTTTACTGGGCGTGGCCGAGAGCTACGTGCTGGCCGAAGCACTGCTGCAAGCGCCCGACCTCTACCTGGTATGTCGGCGCTTAAGGGTGGCGTACGCTCTGGCCGAAACCCGCCACGATTCGCAGAACCAGCCCTATGATTACGACACTTTTCTGCTGTACACTGTGCATCTTTATAACCGTGCACGGGATGATGTTGAGCTGCCCGTAGCGGAAGTTATGACCGGTCTGCCCGGTGTAGACCTCCACAGGCCGATGGACTGTCTGGTGTATAACGGGATGGTTTTTGTGGCCGAAGGTGGAGAAGGCACACGGCCCAATGCGGTTCATCTGTGGCAAATTGCATCCAACGGGTGAAATCGAGCGTCGGGAGGGATAAATCTGGAATGCGTCTGTACTGGATAATTTTTGCGCTGCTGGTGCTGGGCTTTACCACCCCGCATCACACTTTAACACAGGTCTGTCCCGGTACCGGTATCCAGTCACGCGCCCCGGATTTTACACCGGGCGGCATCGTCCTGACCTCGTTTGATAACACAAACATCTGGGTTTACAACATTGATCGTGACGCGCGTTATCCCCTGCCGGATACCCGCCCGTGTGGCATTAACTGCCGACTTTCACCTGACGCGCGCTGGGTCACGTTCGTCAATCCGCTCAACTACACCTATAACAAGATGCGGCTGGATGGCACAGAACGCACCATGATTACGGAATATGCCAATGATATAGAATGGTGGAGCGCAGACCGACTTCTGGTCTGGACACCGGGACATCAGGCGTATCTGCAAACTGAAGGCAGCACTGAACGGGAATACCTGAATGTGAACAGCATTATCTCGGTGCAGCCAGGCGGCAAATGGGGTTTGCATGTCCGGCAGCAGGCCGACACCTTCATGTATGCGCTGCTCAACCTGGAAAGCCGCAATTATGAAGGGGTCGCCGCACAGCTAGTTCCCCTGACCGGGGAAACACCCGATTTTAACGCGGCAGCCTGGTCACCGGATGGTAATTGGCTGGCCTATGTCGCGCCCGGCCAGTTTGACAGCAGCATCAACGCCACCGGGCAGGAGGTGTTTGTAATCCGCCCCGGCGACCCGTCCCCCAGCCCGTTAACCGATCTCTTTAGCCTTTACGGTGCTACCCGCATCAACGGCACCATCAACACCGAGTTAAGCTGGTCACCAGACAGCACTCGTATCGCGTTCTGGGTGATCGAGATGATTGGTTCCGATGCTGAAAATAATACGGGCAGCGCCAGCATCCATATTATGGATGTCATTGCAGGCAATCTCCGCGTTTACTGCGGCTTCACCACCAACGATCACACCCCCTACAGTCCGCGCCTCGTCTGGTCGCCCGACGGCACACATCTTGCCTTCGGTGCCAATATTCCCGGCGATGATAAAGGCTATCTGCTGCTGGCGCTGAACACGGAAAGCGGTGTCTTTACAGAATTGAGCAACGGTATTTATCCCGCATTGGGTAAAGCTGATCTGATAGCATGGGGTTTGCCACCGCGATGATGACCTGGAGGCTGGCGCGGATGCTCCAGCGCCAAACGATCCACCAGCGTGTCTATCGACGCATCATCCCCATAACGGGCAGGCATGTCCCCATCGGCTGGATCACATTCAGCATTTTTCTTACCTTTCTGGCCTCCAGCGTGTTTCACAGCCCCGGCCTGTCCCAGGTCGCGCTGCTGCTGACCACCTTCGGCCTGTTCATCACCCTGCTTAATGGTCTGTTTCAGGGGGCGATCTCGACGGTTGACCTGAGTACCCTGCTGGCGAAAGCCCGTGAGCGCAGCATGTATGATTTACTCTGCCTGCTCCCCGCTGGCGCACCTGCTTTTAACTGGTCGATGTGCGCGGTTTATATCCAGCGCAGCCGCATTTTTGTCCATCTCAGCTCGGAGGTGGTGTGGATTGTCCGTTTTTTATTCTCGATTATGGTAGTACTGTCAGTATCACGGCCGAGTGCGCAGCTCTGGGAAGGGCCGCTGATCGCACTGGTGCAGATCGTGCTGTTGTGTGGGGCATTTTACCTGGACGATTTACAATCGCTCATCCTGTGCAGCCTGGTCGGACAGCTCAGCCCAACCTATGCTCGTAACCCGGCAGATGCGCGGCTGTATGCGCTTTTCGGTTATTTCTTCTTACAGGTGCTGACCTACCTGCTGACTTTTTTAATGGCTTTTACGTTTCTACCAGCATTGTATACCCATCTGGGAGTATTGGGTGTCACTGCATACATCATGCAACCACTATTTGCTCTGGGACTGTTTTATGTCATCCGTGAAACCACTATTTACATCCTGTGGCATGTGCTGCTTCATCGGCTGGATATTCCCCCGGCGGACTTCCAGCAATCGCTCATGTATTAATTAGCTCTGCAACATCTCATCCCGAAGACACGTACTGATGATATAATTCACCTTAAGTGCAAAGGCAGGGGAAATCCGGTGCTCTCTGAATTAGTCAATTCGATCACGCAGTTTATCGAAAACATTGTTGAAACCTTCGGCGTACCGGGCATTTCACTGATTGCGTTATTCGAAAATCTGTTTCCGCTTACCCCGTCCGAGATGCTGTACCCTATGGCCGGGAAGATGGCTTATAATGGCAAGATTTCACTGGTGGCTATCGTCGTGGCAGGCACATTCGGCTCGCTGGTCGGGTCGTTGTTATATTATGGGCTGGGCTATCGTATGGGCGAGTCTGGCGCACATGAGGCTATTGATCACTTCGGTACGCTCCGTATTTTTCGATTAAAATTGGTTCTGATCGGGGTCGAGGATTTTGATCGGGGATTGCAACTCTTCCGCCGTCATGGGGCGATTATTGTTTTTGTTGCCCGGCTGATGCCAATGGTGCATGGGGTGGTTTCTATCCCCGCCGGGGTGATCCGCATGAATCTGCTGCTGTTTATACTCTATACTACATTGGGCGCGGCGTTATGGATTGCACCGCTGGCCGTGCTGGGGTACTGGCTGGGGAATAACTGGCGCGATGTGCTGTCCTGGATGGATGCTTACGAAAGCCTCTTGCTTGTACTGTTTGCTCTGGGCATCATCTATTACATTGCGCGGCGGATACGTGCCCGCCAAACCACCAGCCGCAAGCGCATGAATTCGCTCACCTGAGTTATCGGGAGTCTGTGCATGTTTAATCGTACAACCGCTGCCTGGTTGGTTCACCTCTATACGGCGCTGGGCGGTATGGTGGGAATGCTGGCCTTGTTTGCTGCCGCAAATGGTGAAATACAGAGCGCCTTTTTTCTGCTGCTGCTGA
>JBGSXK010000744.1:0-6193 GCA_041751455.1 Anaerolineae bacterium | reverse complement strand
TCAGGTCTTCATCCAATGAGTTTTCAAAAACGCCCCAGGCCGTCAGCAGAGCCTGATCGTCACCTGTGCGGGTCAGACGATAGCTCATGCGCCAGATCGGGCTGGGAGCCAGATAGCTTAGACCGATGTCATGATCGCCTTCAGAGACCCGCACTGTCAGAGTCGTGCGGCTCTGTTCAACCCGGCTGACATCCAGAAAGAAACTGACGTCGGCTGCGGCACGGTCATCAAGCAGTTTCACACCTTCCAGCGCTGCAACCGGGAATATAGCGATGTCCCGGTCATCCGAAGCAAGTGCCTGAATGATGACTGACGTGGCTTCATCAGTGGATGTCTCCATGCCGATCAGCCGCCCACTCACCATCCGTCCCTCACTCAGGGCCAGAGTCACATGGCTTCCGCGCAGGCTGACCAGGAGATCAACCAGGCTTGAACGATCCGCCAGCTTGACTGACAAATCTGACAGAACCTGTTTTTTATCTTCCGGCGTTTCATAGTCTACGCTGAGAATCTGACCGCCCTCATAAACGATAATATTCAGACTTTTGAGTACGTCATTGGTAGCCGGCCGGGGCACCACCAGTGAAATTTCACGTTCACTGACTCTTCCGCGCCGTTCGAAGTAGCCAAAACCCTGTTTCCAGAGTGTTAATCGCTGAATGGGCAGCTGCACCATACTGCTTGCTCCTGCATAAGTCATCAATTTTCTTTATGGTACATCAGGATACAATCACGAATAAATTAAGTTGGTTATGCGAGCTCGTCGTAGTAGGTTTCAAGCCGCCGCAACGCGATTTGCTTCAGTTCAACCAGGTCAGCGGCTGTCATCTGTGACCAAAGCGCCGACTTAATCCGCACGTAGTCATCGTCAACAGAGATGAACTCGTCCATCAGCTCCAGCGGATACCGAAAATGTTGATGAAATGGGCAAAATCTGACATAGGACTTCCTGGAGCATGAAGATAACCTGCGCCGAATGCTATCCAGAGGGCTGCTGCGTTTAAGCCCGAATTGTCAACGGTTTACGTGGGAAGTACCCCGTTTGCGGTAGACATCAGGTTTTGTCCTGGAGCATAATAAATTGTAAAATGGCTTTCCTTACCCTGTGAACACGACCCGTGAAAGCCGTGACCATGAGCCTTGACATCCTGCTCCCGACCAAGACTTTCGTGCCTGCCTCTCGTGTTTCGTTGCTGCCACGCACTCACCTGAGCCGACACTTCCAAGAAACGCTCCTCAATCCGCTGACGCTGATCTGTGCTCCCGCAGGCGCGGGCAAAACCACCGCCATTACCACCTGGTACGAGTCTTCAGCAGCTAGTCGTGTCCCGCTCGCCTGGGTCAGCCTTGAAGATGATGACAGCGACCTTCTGCAATTTGTCACCTATGTTGCCGCTGCCCTGGAGACCATTCAATCCGGTATTCTGGAGCGAATTGCACCGCTCACCAGTCTGCCACAGCCACCGGCTTCCCGCGTGTTTGCAGCCACGTTAATCAGCCAGGTGAGCAGGGTGATCGACGATTTTTTGCTGGTACTTGACGATTATCATCACATTACCAATGAAGAGGTGCATCACCTGGTCTCCTTCCTGATTGATCATATGCCGCCACAAATGCACATTGTTCTTAGCACCCGGGCAGACCCACCGCTGCCGCTGGCTCGGCTGCGCGCACGGGGGCAGATGGTGGAAATCCGCGAAAGTGATTTGCGGTTTACCCCTGATGAGTCGGCACAGTTTTTGCGTGATCTGTTCGAGTTGCCCCTGACCGACGCGCAGATTGCTGCTCTGGATGCACGCATCGAAGGGTGGGCAGCCGGGCTTAAGCTGGTGGCGCTGGCGCTGCGTGGACGCACGCAGGTTGACGATTTTATTGCGGCTTTTACCGGCAGCCATCGTTTTGTGGTTGATTATCTGATGGAAGAAGTATTTGAGGGCCAACCAGAAGACATCAGGCAGTTTTTGCTGGAAACATCGTTCCTGCGCGAAATGAACGCTGATCTTTGTGATAGCGTCACAGGCCGCAGCGGCTCACAGGTGATGCTTGACCAACTGGTTCGGCTCAATCTGTTTACGATTCCGCTCGACGATTCCCAGCACTGGTTTCGTTACCATCACCTGTTTGCTGAAGTGCTGAAACATAAGCAGAAGAGCCTGTCCGAAACCATGTCGCAAACGCTCTATCACCGCGCAGCTACATGGTATGTCACCCAGGGGCAGTATCAGCCCGCGATGAGTTACTTTCTGGAAGCGCAAGCCTACAGCGATGCGGCACAGTTTATCGCAGAACGCGGCTACGAGGTTGTGGAACACGAGGGATACGAGATACCTCTCCGCTGGTTAAAGCATATCCCGGCCGCAGCATTAGGGACGATGCCCGATTTACTGGTATTTGCCGTGATGATGTATCTTAAAACCAATCGATCACACTCACCCGAAGTGAGGCGACTGCTCGATCAGGCAGAGGCAAGCGCATCAGAAACTTCTGGGGCAGCCGCACAGATGCTTCAGGCGAAGATAGACATGATCAAGAGTATTCTCGCTCAGGAAGTAGACCACGATCTCGAAGCAAGTAACCAGTTTCTGGACGGTGCGATGCGCTACTTGGTAGATGATCCTGTCTGGTATATCAACGGTACGATGCAGAAATCATGGCTGCATCTGCTGGATGGGGAAGCCGAAGCCGCTCTCGACACCGCACTGGGTATTATTCCGCTTGCTGAACAGCAAGGCTCAGTGAACGCGATCATGGAAGCCTACAAAATCGCCGGTATCGCGCTGCAATATCAGGGGCGCTTCACCGAGGCGGTGCGTGTACTGGAGTCTGCGGTTAACAAGGCCAATGCCTGGGGGCAAAGTTATCACATTGAGCTTGGCAATGTCTACTTCAATATCGCGCGTATTGCGCTTCTGCGGGGCGAATTGGCGCGGGCAGAGCAATACACTCACCACACCCTTAACATTTCCGAACGACTGGGTATCGTCGCGCTCAGTATTGCTGCATGGCTGCACCTGGCAGAAGTGGAATGGTTTCTCGGTAAAGCCCATGCTGCACGGGACAATCTGCTAAAAGCACAGACTGCTTTTGAGGAATACCCGGAGATTGATGCTCCGGTCGAGAAGTCAACAGCGGCATTCATTTCAACTTTGCTGGGCGATCTCGATTCGGCGCGTCAGTGGGTGCAAACAAGTGTCATGAACCTGCGCCCCAGCCCAGCGGAACTGGAGCAGCATTTCCGGGACATCCCATCGCTGCTGCTGAGTCTCCAACTACTGCACGTACTGATAGCGGATTTGTCCGTTAGTGAGCAACCCCTTTCACAGTGGGATTCAGTACTCCTGTGGGCGGAAAGCATTCATCAGATCAGTATCCAGCGCAACGCTGCACTATGGGAAATCCGTGCCCTGAACCTTATCGCCACTGCTCACCACGCATGTGGGAATATCGAAGAGGCTTTCGAGGCGCTGCGCGCCGCGCTCACACTGGCGGAGCCAGAACGATTGCTGTATCCCTTCGTTGCTGGTCATAGGCCGATGCACGATCTGCTCAAAAAACTGCACCAACATGGTGAGATAACCCCGTTTTCCAGCGCGGTGCTTGCCGCACTCGAAGCCATCATCCACTCGACGGATGCGGCACCATCCCCCAATCCACAGATACCCTTTGAAGCACTTACCGAGCGTGAGCGCGAAGTTCTGCTGCTGGTGGCCGAAGGGTATTCAAATGGTGGGATCGCCCAGAAGCTTTACCTCTCCGTCGGCACGGTCAAGCGCCATATCGCTAATATCTTCATCAAGCTCGGTGCCGAAAGCCGTACCCATGCGCTGGCTATCGCGCGTGAACACGGGTTAATCTGAGGTCAAAAATCAACCCGTAGATACATCTTTCGGCTCCTCCAGCCTGTCGCACATTTCGCCATAGTAAGGACATCGTTTCCTTTCTTCAGGAGGATTTTCCTTACTATGCGACATCTCATACAAAAGCTCATGGTCATCATATTTCTGTTAGGCAGCCTGCTGGCCGGCAATGTTCGCGCCCAGGAGCAGCAAGGTCAGCCGTTCATGCCGAGGCTGCTTAAGGATGGCGACCTCGTAGAAGGCACGTTTGCTGGCAATGTCACAGCGCAATTGTACGGCTTCAATGGCAGTGCTGGCGATCATGTCACAATCTCGCTGCACGCCGCTGGAGACTCGTACCTGGTGCTTTTCGGCAGTGCGGGCGAATTTCTGGCTTACAACGACGACGCAGAAAAGGCCTTTGGCGATGCGGCGATTACGGATTTCGAGCTTCCCCACAGCGGACGTTACTATGTGCTGGCGACCAGCTACGACTACTTCCTGGGGGCTACGGTCAATAGTTTTACGCTGGCAGCACCAGAGGCATACGAAATCAGCCTCACTGGTGCTACCCCTCCAACAGGTATGGAGGACTTTGATTTTGATGGTCCGGTGGTGGATACGGTCTTCATCCCCTTTGAAGCGTCTGCGGATGACCAGTTGAGCGCTGAGTATCCGATTGGCTTCTTCACCCTTGCTGGACAGGCCGACTCGCTTATCAACATTGGCGTGACGAGTAACGGCTTCCGTTATCCGGTGGTTTACCTCTTCGCGCCAGACGGATCGCGTATTGGTCTGGCAAATACCCTGAGTGCTCCGCTGGATGAGGTACAACTGCCTGCCAGCGGTGATTACCTGATTATGGTCATGGATGCCTTTTTTATAGATCGCTTGCTGCCCAATGCCCGAAACTATGGGCTTGGCACGGCCAGTGTCAGCCTCACTGCTAGCGAGTGAGCATTCAGGAGCCCCCATAAATCCATGGAACAGTGCTGGCTCAACCAGACATTATCCAATATCAACCACCCATCTACACCTTTCGGATGATACAGATCAACCCCCTCTGCCTGTATGGTGAAATCCGTCACACATCAACAGGCAGGAAGGAAGGTATGACAAGGATTGAAATGAATGACACAACAAGGACAGGATAGCTTACCGGGAATTCGCTACGCCATGCGTGTAAGAGGGCACCTCGACCCTAAGTGGTCAGAACTGCTTGGCGGTTGGTCGCTCACACACCTGGGCAAAGGCGAAACACTGCTCACCAGTCGTCCCATTGACCAGGCAGCGCTTCATGGCACGCTTGGTCGCCTGCGAGATTTTCGTATCATCATCATCTCGCTCACAGCCTTCGAAGGCTGATCGAAATCATATTCAAGTATCAGACCGTAACAGACGCACAATGCGAAAGGATAACAAAATGCGTAGCACTAGGAATTTACTGATGGCTGTGCTTTGCGCAGCACTCATGCTCTCGATGATCGGCACTGTGGGCGCACAGCCTGACGTGCTGAACACGCTCACACTCGGTCAGCCAGAATTTCTGCAGATCGACAGTGAAAGCCCAATCAATTACCAGTACAGCGTGGGCCAGCCCACTCTTGTCACCTTCCAGGCGATCAGCAACGCTGGCGCGCAGCCCGTGCTGAACATCCTGCGCGATGGCATGTCCATCGCCTCGGACAGCAACGCTGGTGCGCAGCCCGTGGTGACACTGAGCACGCTGCTTAATGCAGGCCGTTACACAGTGGAAGCCAGCACCCTCAATGGGGCTTCGGGTTCCCTTGTGCTGGTGGTTCAGAATGAGATGCCCGTCGCCCCGACCACTCTGGCGAATGGGGAAAGCGTGAGCGGCGAATTGGATTCCAACATTCCGGCCGTGTTATACAGCCTGACTGCGCTGAACGAGCGAGCCTATCTGTTCATCGAAAGCGGCAGCGAGCAGTCCAGCCCGAAGATTCGCCTCATGAATGCGCTGACAGGCGAAGAGATCGCCAAATTCAGTTGGGCACTCATGGGGGTACATCTGGGTATCCCGGCCAACAGCGGCGAATATCAGCTTGAGATCACCCACAGCAGCAGTGAAGGTGTTGAAGCGTACACGGTGTGCTTCGCTACCAACCCCAGAAACTGCCAGAGCAGCGTACAGCCTGGCACAGACTCTAATACCGACAGCACCGCCTGCTTGGTGACGCCTAACAGCGCTGCTGGGGTGAACCTGCGCCAGACCGCAAGCATGGACGCGCCGATTACGGTAGTAGTCCCATCCGGTGTAAGCCTGCGCACGATTGGTATTGCGCCTGACCGTGCATTCTACAACGTCGTCTATGGCGCGTCGTCGGGCTGGGTGGCCG
>JBGSXK010000743.1:0-5881 GCA_041751455.1 Anaerolineae bacterium | reverse complement strand
GGCGATGACCAATCCGGCGACATGAGCAATATCAGCCAGCAGATATGCGCCCACCGCATCGGCAATCTCGCGGAACTTATTGAAATCCGGCGCGAAGGGATAACTGCTGTAGCCTGCGATAATCATCTTTGGCCTGTGTTCCAGCGCCAGCGCCATAATCGCATCATAATCCAGGCGCTCGGTTTGCGGATCAAGGCCGTAGCTAACGATCTTGTAATTAATGCCACTGCGGTTGACCGGGCTGCCGTGTGTCAGGTGGCCGCCCTGAATCAGGTCCATACCCATGACAGTGTCGCCGATGTTGAGCAGGGCAGTATAAATAGCATTGTTGGCAGGTGCACCAGAAAGAGGTTGCACATTGACGAAAAGCTTTTCTGGCGGGTACTGTTGGGTGGCAAAGAGTTCTGCCGCCCGCCGTCGCGCTAAAGCTTCCACCACATCCGCGTATTCAGTACCTTTGTAGTAACGCTTGTCGGCAAAGCGGCGGTATTCTGGCAGGCGAGCGTTGTAATCGAGGATCTCCATCTCGCTCATGGCACGGGTTTCATCCAGAGGATAGCCCTCCGCATAGATATTATGAAAGGCCGAACCCAAAGCCTCACGCACAGCGGCGGGCACAGTGCTTTCAGATGGAATTAATATGAGATAGCGGGCCTGGCGGGCGGTTTCATGTTCGATGAGTTGGGCGACATCCGGGTCGATTTCGGTCAGGTCGCCGCGAAAGAGAAAGTCGCGTTCTGTCATACACGTGAGTCCTGTATCAGGTTGAGGTGATTGACGATTATTTTATCATGTGGACGTTACAGGTGCTATGCACGACTGGAGGCAGAAAATATTACGAACTAAATTTACAATCTTCAGGTTTTTAGCTGCCAAGTTTCAAAGAAAGGGAGAAATATTTGGGAAAATTTGCAAAAATAAAGAAAACAGGGGGTACTTCATTCCTAATTAACACTTCCTCTAGGACTTTGGGACTACCTGCCCCCATTGTTTTCTTAAAAATGTAAATGTATTGTTGTATGGGACTGAAGATAAGGTCATGACAATTCTTTCTTCAATCTTTAGAGGCATACAACATGGAAATTAGGAGTATATCAAGATGACATCGCTTCGACACCTTTTCCATCCACGAATGCATATACGTGGCAAAGCAGCATTCGTCGTTTTTATGATGGTGATTTTCAGTAGTTTCATTTCGGTCATGGGTGTATCCGCCCAGAGTGGTGATGGCGGCCTGGGCGTGGGCACCGGTCATGGGCCCGAAGTCGGCATTAATGTGGACGCGCTCAACCAGATTAAAGCGGACATCGCCAGCGGCATGTATAACCGCCCCTGTACCCAGCAGGAGCATGACCGTCACAAATGGCACGCCCTGGTAGACCCGGTGCTGAAGTGCCATTATGACCATCATCACGGGGACGACCCGAACTATGTCAACGACATCTTTGGCTCCCCCGGTGCATGGTTTGGTGTGCCCGGCCAGTCAGTGTCGTATCCCTGGCAGACATTCCCGGCCAGAACCCCATCTGAGGGTAATGAGCAGTATGTTGCGCAGGGCGTGATGGAAAACGACCTCAAGCATGAGGGTTATATGTGGCTGGTGCGGCGTGACCAACCCTGCCCAGATGGCAATTGTGTGACCGACCTGCGGGTGCAGTATCACGGCATCTTCGGCGCACATGACGCGACAGTGCGTTTCCACTCTTACAGCTTCGAAGTGCGTGTATGCCGGGATAAAGCGGTTCCTTCCAGCTGCGGCATTATCCGTACGGGCGGCTGGATGGATACAGGCAAGCTCTTTATTACCGATGGCAGAGAGCCGCGCTGCACCAACAACAATATGCTTCGTATCTCGCTGCCAGCAGACAGCCAGTTCTTCCCACTGGACGAAGCCTCGCCCGACGAGATGCGTTGCCATGCGTTTATCAATGACGGCCGGCTCCCGGCCTATCCGCCCCAGGCCGCGATTTCCGAATGGTGGGTACACAGCCCTGGTGATCGTGCTCGCTTCCAGATCTTTGCCTTCGATCCTATTGGTAATATCCGTCGTGATGACCCGGCAACATGGGATTTCTACTGCGAACCTGGCGATGTGAACTGCCGTTATAACCAGTCGATTCTCTCTGGTTGGATCGGTTATGTGCTGAAGGTTTATGGTGGCTATGACCCGGTAGCCCGACGTTATCTTGACCTGCAACTGGATGCAAACCAAAAAATCAACGTACGTACTTTTACACGGCGTATGGGCGATCTGAACCTGGCCTGCACGACCACCAGCCTGGATTGTATCCCGCTGCATTATGAAGGCGTTTATATGAATACGCCTCAATACAAGGAATCCTTCTTCGCGCACTCACCATGCCGCCAATGCCCGAAGATTGATCATGATCTGTCGCCTGCCGGCCAGCTATGGAACACGTGGTTCTTTACCAAGTATGGCGTGGTTACACCGCCCACCCCACCGCCTCCGCCTCCACCGCCCCCTGCTGGCCCCTCGATTGTGATTGAGGTTGATCCGCAGACGGCCAACCCCGGCGATACGGTAAACGTCTCTATGGGACTGTACAACGTGACCGATCTCTATGGGTTGCAGGCAGAATGTACGGTAAATCCGGCGGTACTCACCGGGACGGAATTGGTCAAGGGTGCCTTTGACGACAGCAATAGTTTCTTTGTGGACAGCGGTTATAACGCCAGCAGTGGCACATGGATGGTCGCCGCCAGCCGCCTGGCCGAAGCCGGGCAACCTGCCACAGGCATTAATGGTAACGCGACGGCCTTTACCCTGCGCTACGGTGTGCAGACAG
Organism: Anaerolineae bacterium; assembly: GCA_041751455.1. Lineage (GTDB taxonomy): Bacteria > Chloroflexota > Anaerolineae > Aggregatilineales > Phototrophicaceae > JAIOHN01. Next base: position 3,074 of record JBGSXK010000743.1, on the reverse strand, counting down.
CGGGTGACAGCGGGCTGAACTGTGCCGTGCTGGCTGTAGATGCAGATGGTAATGCGCTGGATGTGGAAGTGGTCAACGGTACGCTCATTACAGTAGATGACGACGATGACGATGAAGTGGTTGTGCCACCTCCACCGCCGCCCACGCCTATCCCGCCGACCCCCACTCCGGTACCAGTTGGTGCCAGCACAGTCGCAGGCGTGGTGACGTACCAGAATCGTGCCACCAATGCAGGGATCACGGTAGAACTGCACCAGGATGATACGCAAACTCTGGTAGACACTGTAATTACAGGTGAGGATGGCGCGTACAACTTCGCGGAAGTGCCGCTAGGGAGCTATAGGGTGATTGTTAAAGCACCTCAGCATATCCCCTCACTCTATGCGGTGGAAGTGGTTACGGACAGCACCACGGTGACTGTGGAGCAGGGCACGCTGCGAGCAGGTGATGTAAACAGCGATGGTGCAGTCGAAATTGACGATGCCACCTTCGTCGGCGCGAACTTCGGCCTGGAAATCATTCCCGAAATTGCTCAGGGTGACCTGAACGGCGACGGCCTGATTAACATCACTGACCTGGTACTGGTAGGTGGTAATTTCGGGCTGGTCAGTCCGCTGCCAGCCGAGTAAGCCGGATTGTAAAAATTCTCTGGTCGGGGGTGTCCTGATAGGGCAGTCCCGACCAATAAAGCAAATCACGCCGCAGACATACACTGGCGACGACAGGAAAGGATGGATGTGCCCAATGAACTGGAAACGTATTTTCTCTATTCTGATGATGAGCCTGATTTTGATGCTTACAGGCCTGACTGCTCTCTATGCACAGTCGGCTTCACCGCTGCTCTGGTTGGAGGCGGAGACCGGACAGGTCACGGCGGGGCAGGAATTTGCCGTAAATGTGTATGTGAGCGAAGCCGTAGGTGTCTATGGTGGCAGTTTCAAGCTGTCCTATGACCCACAGGCGTTGGAAGTGGTGCTGACTGATAGTAGAGCTGTTGCACCGGGCACGTTCTTCGGCGGGCAGTCTGGCTTTACGCTGAAGAACAGTGCTGATGCTCAGACCGGGGTGATTGAATACGCTCTGACACTGACGCAGCCTGCTGAGCCTGTGAGTGGGCAGGGGCAGATTGGTACGGTAGTTTTCCGTGCCCTGCGTGATACCCCGGTGATCGTCGAAGCGCTGGAAGCACGGCTGCTCTCGCCGGAGTTTGTGGAGGTCAATGGCCGTCGTATTGCCCGGCAGATCAATGAAGTCGAAACACGTCTTCAGGGCTTTAGTCTCGCTGCCGCCAGCACGACAGTGTCTGAACCAGTGAGTGTGCCGCAACAGCCAGAAGCCCAGCCTCAGGTGGCTGCGCCTTCGTCCCCTGCGCCATTGCGCATGTCTAATATGGTGAGCTTTAATCGTACCTCGGTAATGATTGGTGGCCTGCTGTTCATGATTGGGCTGGGGTTGTTCGTGATGAGCATCGGTGTTTATATCAGCCTGCGGCGCGATTACACCACGTACCGCAGGAATATGGAGCGTCCGGTATGGTAGCACGTTTTTATCGTCTGGGGCTGTTACTCGGTGTGATATGCATGGCCGCTGGGGTGGTCACGACTTATATCGCGCTGGCACAGGATACCCCTCCGGCAGAAGAAGCGACGCAGGAGTCCGTAGTGGAAGAGGTCATCATGCCGACAGCCACTCCCACCCTGACTCCGACGCTGATGCCGACAACGACACTGGTCCTGACGCAGATCCCGCCTACACAGGAGCCGCCCAGTCCGACACCGCTGGTAGAGCAGCATCCAGTGATGGAGCCGACTATCATGCAGGAACCGACTGTTGAGGTGACGCAAGACCTGGTGGTGGAGATCGCGCCGGAAGTCACGGCTGAGGTGACAGAGGAATTTCCTGTTGACCAACCTCCAATTATGGAAGATCAACCGCCAGGGGACGCGCCTCCGATCGTTGAGGATCAGCCTCCGGTTGACCAACCACCTATTGTAGGGGATCAACCGCCTGTGGAACGGCCACCTATCGATCAGCAGCCTGTGGTGACTCCTGTCGAAGGGCTGCCCGAAGTTCCACCTGTGGAGCTGACACAGGAAGTGATTGTGCCTGTCCAGCCAACGCTGGAAGTCCCTGTCGATCAGCCGCCGGTGATCGAAGTGACAGAAGAAAGTGTGCCAGTGATAGAAGTTACACAGGAAGTGATCGATCCGGTAGTCGAAGTCACTGCTGAAGTGACGCAAGAAAACCTTCCTGTAGCACAGATCACCGGACTTGTGCAGCCGCCCGCGGCCAGTATAGCCCCGATACAGCTCAGCCTGACACTGCCAGATGGGACGATTATCACGGGTACACCGGACGAACAGGGAAACTTTGCCTTTGACGAATTACCTGCGGGCAACTACCTTGTGGAAGTCGAGGCCAATGGTGCACTCTCCAGCCAGGCACAGATTGCTCTTGCGGAAGGCGAACAGCGGGCGCTGTCACCACTCACCCTCAAAGTGGGAGACACTAATGGTGACAATGTGATTGATATTCTGGATGTCATGCTCATCGCCGCTAATTTCAATGGCCCGGCACAGGTGGCCGAGGCCGATGTCAACGGCGATGGGTGGGTTGATGTTCGTGATCTTTCACTGACAGGCGCGCAGTTCGGCATGGCTGGGCCGCTGCCCTGGAGCTAATCGATTCATCTTTATGGGCATAGGATAGACGAACAGGCCGGATCCGCATCTGGCCTGTTTTCTATTTATCGCCCAGCAGTTGGTGTACTTCATCCGGTGTATTGACGGGCATCTGACAGGCAAAGTTGCGGCAGACATAGACAGTCGGTTGCCCACTGCGCATCGTCCGGTAGCTTAAGAGCGGAATCGGATGTTCACCCGGCACATCCTCCGCCGCCAGCGCTGTAATCACGTTGGGACGGTAAGGAGCACGGATCACCCGCAGCAGCGTTTGCGCGGTTTCACTGCTCGGTTCGCCCACAACAGCCACCTCCTTCTGCCCACTCACCAGCAGTTCCAGTGCGCTCAAGGCTTCACCAAAGGCCTGCGGCACCTGCTTGAGGGCTTCGGTCA
>JBGSXK010000742.1:0-3015 GCA_041751455.1 Anaerolineae bacterium | reverse complement strand
GTACCCACTGTGTTGGTTGGTGATGCCGTTGGTCAGAACATTATCGAACTGCTCTTACCAGCTACCACTGTAAGAGCAGTGCTTCCATTGTCAGGCCAGGGCCGAAGGCGAGGAGAACGCCATAATCCCCTGGCGTGGGCTGCTGACAGCGAACCATATGCTCAAGAACAAACAAGATCGTGACCGAGGACATATTGCCATATTCGTTTAAAACGTGGTGTGATGATTCTACCTGTGTATCGGTTAAGGCAAGCTGCTTCTGAACATACTCCACGATCTTCGTGCTGCCCGGATGTATTCCCCACATGCGCACCTGCCTGCGTGAAAGACCATGTTCCCCCAGAAACTGATCCACAAAGGCTTTCACCTGGCTGCTGAGCAAGTCTGGCACATAACTGGAGAGATACATACGAAATCCATGATCGGTCAGTGTGAAGGACATATGCTCAAGGGTGGTATAGTCGCAGCATGTAGCCCCACCGATAATGCGGGGAAGGTGTGGAGTCGATTGTCCTTCAGGGCCCAGAAGCACTGCCGCTGCGCCATCAGAAAACAGCGCAGACGAAACCACATTCTCAGCCAGGTCATCGATCTGCATATGCAGTGAACACAGCTCAATACACAGCACAAGGATCAGACGATCAGGATTTGCCCGCACCGCCTCAGCCGCACGATTCAGCGCTGGAAACGCCCCGTAACATCCCATGCCCAGAATGTTGGTACGACGCAAGTCAGGCCGCATCATTAAGCGGCCTGCCAGATGAAGATCGAGACCAGGAATACTGAACCCGGTGCAGGAAACAATTATGAAATCGTCAACGTCATCTGCGTTACAGCCTGCTGTCTGCAATGCGTGTGAAATCGTCTCCATCCCCAGTGAGATTGACTCCTTCATGTACACCTCGTTGCGTTCCTGTGTGGTACGTTCCACGGCAAAATAATCCCTGGGAACAACCAGATGGCGGAAGGCTACCCCGGCGCGTTTGAAGATCATCTGCATTGCTTTGGCGCGGCGGTCAGTCACCTGTTGAAAAGCGACAAACTGTTCAAAAATCTGCTGCTGCGTATAGCGAGCGGCTGGTACATGTGTAGACAGTGTCAGAAACTGGGGTGTATTCAAATTACGCTCCTGTTTTTACGGTAAAATCCGTACGTATCACGTGTGTGGTTAACAATAAAATCTCCCAACCCAGGGAGTCGATTAAGCAGGTGCAGCCCTAACACGGCCAGCGGTGGATTAAGGACGATGGTTTGCAGCCAGCGTGCTACACGCAAGCGCGGTGCAAAGGTGCGTTGCCATTCGTGGGTATATCGCTGGCTCAGGGTGGTGGCTGACCAGTCGCCATTGAGGAAATGCCTTATAAAGTGAGCCGCCATTTGTCCGCCGCGCAGCGCCATTTCCATGCCATCACCTGCTAAAGGGGCAATAAGCCCAGCCGCGTCACCAGTCATCAGCACGTCTGCCTCTACCGTGGATTTCCGCGAGAAGGGAATCTGGCTTATGCTTTGCCATCCCTGTTGAACCTGCTCGGCCTCAGACAGCCACTGCTCCAAACAGGCATTTTGCTGGCCCATCCAGCTAATAAATGTACTTATGCTGCCCTCGCTTACTTTTTGAAACACATCCTGTTTGACCATTAGACATACATTCGCGCGCCCATCCTCAATTTCGGACAGACCACAATAACCACCGGGGAAGGTGTGGAGTTCGATGCGACGGGGAAGTGGTGGGCCATAAAAGTGGGCCTTTAAGCCTATGAACGAATCGCGTTTGCGCAGAAACGAACGATTTAGGGTACGATCAAGATTGCTGCGTTTGCCATATGCTGCAATCACGGTTCGCGCGTGAAACAATTTCTCCTGCCCTTCACTTCTCGCAGTGAGTGTAAACCCCTGCCGCAGATCGCCATGCAGGGTTGAGACGTTCGTTCTTTCATGAACGCATACCCCCAACGCCTGAGCATGGTTTGCCAATAATTGATCCAATGTGTAACGGCTAATCCCAATTCCTGTTCCCGGAAGTGAGGTATTCCAGGAGATACCTCTCGGTGATGTCACGCTAACCTCTGAAATACAGGCAGGTTTCACTGCCTGTACGGTGGACAGCACTCCTAAGCTGTCAAGATAATCGGTGCAGACAGGGGATAAAAACTCACCACAGACTTTATGGTGCGGGTAGGATCTGGCCTCCAGGACAAGTACGTTGATCCCTGACTGTGCCAGCGTAATGGCAGCAGTCATGCCTGCTAATCCTCCACCAATGATCGCTGTGTCGAAAATAATACTCATTATTTTTCGGCCACCAGCGTAATGCGCCAGGGGAACTGCCGATAAACACAAACATTAGTCAGACCCGCTTCGACAGCCATGCGATACAATTCCGCCTGGGTATAGGCACGGCGAATGGAAACTGCACCATCATGCCGAGTCAGATAGCTGCGCGCGAAAACCGACTGACCCATTTTGAATGCCGCCAGGGGCAACCATCCTCGTTCAAGATCAGAGATGATGATGGCCTTTCGTACACATTTGAATGCGAGTTTCAGCAGGTCTATCACCTGAGGTGGATTGAGATGATGCACGAAAAGAGAGGAAATCAGATAATCAATACTATTTTCAGACATGGGAAGCTGTAGGGCATCTGCCTGAATAAGATGAACATCCTGCGCACCGTTTAAGGTTTTTGCTGCAATGTTCAAATGCCGTGAGGCAATATCCAACCCGTAAACCCGGAGCGCACGTCCGTTTCGCTGTGCCCATTCAACGATGTGAAGTGCGAGTTGTGCTGATCCAGCCCCCAAATCCACAATTGTAGTGCTACCCCGTTCCTGAAGAAGATAGGGATACAAATGCCGGGTGAGGGCATCTATACCGCCCAGGAAACGATTAATGCGCCATAGATCATCCAGCGAGGCCTGTACATCTTTCAGGGTTCCAGCGCCTATGTCGAGCAGTTCTTCCCTGTCAGCAGCGCGCGGAAGGTTTAAAAAACCGTGTCGGAAATCAGATAACCCC
>JBGSXK010000741.1:0-2378 GCA_041751455.1 Anaerolineae bacterium | reverse complement strand
CGCCCTCGGTGGAAACGGCTGAATAACTGCGGTAGGTCGTCTTCGGGAATACCGATACCAGTATCCTCCACCCATAATTCAATCCATGTCTCACACTGACGCAGGCCAATCTCAATCCTTCCGCCTTCCGGGGTGAATTTGAGAGCATTTTCCAGCAAATTACAAAGCGCCCGACGCATCTGCCCCTCATGTATACCTAAGGTAATGATATGGGGCGGCAGGTCCAGATTAAAATCAATATTTGCCTGCTCGGCTTGTGAGGCGTAGAGTTCACTGGTTTCCCGCACCAGTATGACCAGGTCAGTGAGGTTATTCATTGTCGTATCCTGCCAGATTTCATCCGACTCAATGCGAGAAAGCTCTAGCAGATCAATTGTAAGTGCTTCCAGGCGGCGCACCTGGGCCTGTGCCCGCTCAACAAAGGTCGCACGCTGGTGCTGATCATTTTCAACAGCAGCCAATTCGAGATTTGTGCGTAGTGCAGTCAAAGGCGTATGCAGTTCGTGGGCAGCATCAGCTACGAAACGTCGCAGTGTAGTCACAGTCTCTTCCACACGTCCGGCCATGCGGTTGAAGGAGTGGCCCAGGATGCCTGCTTCGTCATGGCTCTGCACTACTGCGCGCGCGGATAAATCACCATTGGTCATACGGACTGTGACCTCGGTCAGCGCCACCAGGGGGGCACTGATGCGCCGACTGATGAGTAAACCAACCCCAGCGGCCAGCAGTATTGCGACCGCGCTGGAAAGCACCCAGGCCTGGGCAACGCCGTTGACAATTTCCGTACCATAGGCCGGTCCTTCGGAAAGTTCTACATGACCGATGATGACACCTCTCGCACTATACAGTGGTGCCTCTACGACCTGATCTGAACGGCTAGCAGTGAAAAAAGGGTGCACATTCTCTGGGTTCAACCGCATATTGAACAATGCCGGCTCAGGAGGAAACAACGAAAAACCTCCCATCCCTCTCGCAATACCCACATCAACCCACATTTGTCTATCGTGCCCGGCACTGGCCACAGCCAGTGCTTGCTCAGCAGATACGGTTTGGCCCACGATGAGAATGGAGGGTGCGGCGTAGGGAGCTTCGCTGGCCGGCAAAGCAACTACATCGGACGAGGGAGCATAATACAAACCATGATCTGAAGGTTGACTCCCCCATTCTTCTCCATCCTCAGCTTCAGTTGGAGATATACTGGCCTCTACAGCAGGAAATCGGCTGTAAGTAAGCGAAAGCCTGCTGTTATCTGCCGGTGAGCCGGAATCTGCCAGCACTCTATCACTTTCGTCCACAAGACGTACCCGAACCTGTGAGAGAAAACTAAAGCTTCTCAGGCGCAGGCTGAGATCATTGGCAGGAATCGCTTGCAGATCGGCCTGCTCCATAATGGCGCTGATTGCCTGTGCATTACTAAGCAAGTGAGCATACTCCTGCTGGACATAATAACTGCGCAGCGTGGTGAGCAGCACTGCCCCTAATGCCAGCGCGGCCACCAGTGCGATAGCGGCATAGCTGAGGGGCAAGCGCCAGCGAATAGAAACCGGGATCATGAACACCTCACAATACTTGTTGATTTAACTTCGCAGAGCCTGATTTCATCAAGATTGCAAGCAGGTTACAGATTCGTAACCCTCAATGTTCGGTCAGGCGGTAACCGATTCCGGGAACTGTCAGAATCAGGGTGGGCTTACTGGGCTCAAGTTCAATCTTCTCACGCAGGCGTCGTATATGTACATTTACAGTACGCTGGCTTTCCACCTCGCTGTCATAGCCCCACACCGCTTCGAGAAGCTGCTCACGGCTGAGCGCCTGCCCACGATGTCTTGCCATGTAGACCAGTAGACGAAACTCTGTCGGAGTCAGATTGAGTACCTGGTTCCCGCGCGAGACCTGTCCCCTCCCGCGATCAATTATCAGATCAGCCAAGTAAAACAGATCAGCATCAGTACTGGAAAGCTCACCATAAGCACGACGCAGTTGTGCCCGTACTCGTGATAGCAGTTCCCGCAGGCTGTATGGCTTGGTCACATAATCATCCGCACCCATCTCCAGCCCTAGCACTTTGTCCATCTCATCTTTTTGCACTGTGAGCATAATGATGGGCTGACGTACCCCCTGGTGGCGCATCTGGCGGCAGAAATCAAAGCCACTGCCATCGGGCAGGCGCACATCCAAGATTATCAGGTGTGGCATGTGATGGCGGGCATAGCCTATACCATCAGCACCTGTGCTTTTCCATGCCACATGATAACTATCTCGCTCTAGCCCGGCCTGCAAACTGGCCGCAACTGCAGGGTCGTCTTCGACAATAAGAATGTGGGTGGTCTGGTTCATACCTGTCTCATCACTTTCCTATAAGCTAGAATTATAAACGT
>JBGSXK010000740.1:0-7669 GCA_041751455.1 Anaerolineae bacterium | reverse complement strand
GACCCGCGCAACCCGGCCACGATTGCCGATAATGTGGGTGATAACGTGGGTGATGTGGCAGGGATGGGTTCTGACCTGTTCGAGAGCTATGCCAGTTCAATCATTGCGGCGATTTCGCTGGCGACGTTGGGCAGCGGCCTCGCGCCGGAGCAGACGACGGCGGGGATCGTGTTCCCGATTCTGGTCGCAGCAGCAGGCGTGTTGATCGCGATGGGCTGCACATTCCTGGTCAAGACCCAGGAAGGCGCGACCCAGGAAATGCTGCTCAACAGCCTGCGGACGGGCATTTATTCAGCCAGTGGCTTATCTGCACTGGCAATTATCATTTTGGGGCTGCTGCTCAACCTGGGCGTTGGGGTCATCATCGCGACACTGGCTGGTCTGGTAGGCGGAGTGCTGATTGGTTATTTTACTGAATACTTCACTTCGTCCAATTATCGCCCGACTCAGCGCCTGTCCGAAGCAGCCAATGGCGGCGCGGGTATTGTGCTGATTCGCGGGCTGGCGCTGGGGATGATGAGTACCATTGCGCCAGTGATTATAGTAGTGGTGGTGACACTGGTAGCAACATATTTTGCAGAGTTGTATGGTGTGGCGCTGGCAGCGGTAGGTATGCTCTCGACGCTGGGTATTACCCTGGCGACAGACGCTTATGGGCCAGTGGCCGATAACGCCGGTGGTATCGCGGAGATGGCCGAGCTGCCGGATTCAGTGCGTGATCGGACTGATGCGCTGGACAGCCTTGGGAATACTACAGCGGCAACGGGCAAAGGATTTGCGATCGGCAGTGCGGCCATGACAGCGCTGGCGCTGACCGCAGCATTTATCACAGCAGTGGGTGGATTTGGCACTTTGGACAGCTTTGCCGAAGTGATCCTTGATCCACGGCTGGTGACTGGATTGTTTATTGGCGCGCTGCTGCCGTACATCTTCAGTGCGCTGACGATGGTGGCGGTGGGGGACGCGGCGCAGGAAATTGTGGAAGAAGTGCGCCGCCAGTTTCGTGAAATTCCCGGCCTGATGGAAGGCAAGAGTGAGCCGGATTATGAAACCTGTGTCGCCATCAGCACAGACAGCGCCATCCGGCACATGCTCGCGCCTGGCATTATTGCGGTGGCCGTACCGGTAGTGATCGCGCTGCTGACCGTTTTGGGGCAGGGCAACATCATCAGTTCGTTTGTGGGTAAATCCACACTGGTCGGTGTACTGCTTGGCTCACTAGTATCGGCATTCATGCTGGCAGTGATGATGGCGAACGCAGGCGGTGCCTGGGATAATGCTAAGAAGTACATAGAGGCTGGGCAGTATGGCGGCAAAGGCTCCGACGCACACAAAGCGGCAGTTGTGGGTGATACAGTGGGGGATCCATTCAAGGATACATCCGGGCCATCACTGAATATCCTGATTAAGCTGCTGGCGATTGTGTCGCTGGTGCTTGCGCCACTGCTGGCTTCTATACCATAAACTGGCTGGCTGGATTGTAAGAAACGGCGATGCCAGACCGCATCGCCGTTTTTGTTACGGTGCCAATTTCAGGCTTTGTATCCACCTATGCTGCCACAGTATCTTTATCTAAGAACCAACCATGTGCCTCTACAATGGTGAATAACACTTGAAACCGGGAGTATTGAATGTTAGAGCCGCTCACTGCCAGTTTGACAGTTATTCGCCGATTAATCGCTGCGGGTGATACAGAATCCGCGCTGGAAAAACTGAACGAACTGCTGGCGCAACAGCAGAATGCTGAAGCGCACCGCCTGCGTCTGCGTCTGCTGGCGACTGATCTGCGCTCACCTGAATTGATTGACGAATCCCTGAAATGGTTGGAACAGGATGCGTCGGGATTTCCTGCGTTATCCCCCGTGTACGAACAGCTCCAGACTGAAGTGGAGCAGCGGCTGGAAGACCTGCGCCAGCAGACAGGAGAAGGTGGGAGCAGCGCGCCTCTGGGTGCTGCTGATGAACTGCTGCCACTGGCCGATCGTTTTCCTCTGATTCATCTGGTGCGTGGGATGGTCTTTGCCGATGCAGCCCGTCATCAGCAGCAAAACGGCGCTCGTTCCTTGGAACGACGGATGACAGAGCGTGCCTTGCGTTACAAGCCGCAGGAACTGACACGCCAGGCAGAACAGTCGTTCGAGCGGGTGCTGGCGTTGCTGCCTGACGATGTGCCTACGCGCGGGGAAGCATGGCAGCGCCTGGGGGAACTGCATGAAGAAATTACGGGCAATCTAAATGCTGCTTTGAGTGCGTATACTCAGGCATCGACACTTGGCTTGCCACTGACAACAAGGATTGAACGGGTGGTACAGGGCATTACACAGCAAACACTGACACGCTTATCGGAGTACCTGGACAGTTTGCTGGAGTGCCAGCAGTATGAGCAGGCCGCTCACTTGCTGGAGCAGTGTGGGGTGTTAAAGTCGCTGCCGATATTAAGCCTGCGCGCGGCGGATCTGCAATTATTAACTGAGCAGTGTGCAGAGGCAGAAGCCAGTTATCGTGTGTTTCTCGACACGATCCAGACACCTGATATGCTGGATTTCCCCCCGGCGGTAATTACTGCTGCGGCTGAACTGCTCTCACAGAGAACCGAACTGCCTGCGGAGGCGGCCTCCTCGCTGCCCTGCGCTCTGTATGGGGTATCGTATACTGACCTCAATCGCCGTGCCCACTGTGGTCTTATTATTGCCTGTGAGCGCCAGGGAGTTTACCCCTTGATGCAGCAAGCTATTCGCAGCCTGCTGGCCGACAAAGCGCTTCCAGCAAAAAGTGTTGGCCTGCTGCTGGAAGCTTTACGGCGTAGTGAGCAGTTGGTGGCATCACATACCCGTCGGGAATTAGAACGCCAGCGCCAGCAGTTGTGGGAGGACGGTGACAAAGACATGCTGGTGCGTATTTGCCGTCAGCTCACAGGATTGGCAGATACGGTAGGGGCAGATAGCGCGTGGCTGCTGGCGGCTTTATATCGCGCTGGCGAAGCGCCGGATAAGCTGGTGTATCTGCTCCAGCAGGTGCAGCCCGACGGGTTGAAAGTGCTGCCTGGTGAGATTGCACGGGGGTTGGTGCGTGATCTGGCGCGGGCAGGTTACTGGCACATCACAGATCGTCATGCTGAAACCCTGCCGAATGTGGGCAACTGGCGTAAGACCTACATGCGCCAGCGTACGACTTTTGTGACAGATACTCTGGCTGAGGCGCAAAGTGCATTGGATAGAGGCCAACTGGATATAGCGGAACGCAGTGCACGGTGCATGTTACAGATTGACCCTGGACAGCGTCAGGGTGTATTGCTGTTGGGGCGGGTGCATATCGCGCGCGGGCAGTGGGCAGAGGCACGGCAAACGTTCCTGCCGCTGCTGGTCGATGATGTGGAACAATCTGCCGGGCTGGCATTGGCAGAGGTCGATATTGCACAGGGGTATCTGCTGGATGCACGCCAGCGTTTGGAACGTCTTGTCGAGACTGGACCTGTGCCGCAATTGGCGGGACTGGCCGAAACGCTGGAACATCGCATCCAGCAAACACCTGTAGTATTGGTTGAGCAAATCAGCGACCCGGTCGCTCTGGATACGCTGCGACGGACAGAGCAGGAGATATGTTGGCTGGCGACATTTGGTGTTCGGCTGGAAAGTGTGCGCGCAGTGCGCCACTTGCCCCATATGGCACAAGCCTGTGCTGAACTGCTCACAGCGCTCAGCCGCATTACCGATACGCTGGGTTTGCCCGCACGTTTTGCATGGCGTTATATTGGCGGGCGCGGGACGCTGCAGGTGGTGGTGCTGTGTGGGGTTGAGGCAGACAGCGAATCGTTGGCGCGACAGGCCGCATCAGTCCTGTGGGAGACCCTGCGTGGGATGCTGCCGCTGCAAGAGGAACAGGTTTATACCTATCGTCCGGTGATGAATCCGGCAGAACTGGCACAGTTGCGGCAGCCCACCATCCTGGAAAGCGCAGTTGAAATTGTACGTAAGGAAGTGCTGGTCGATACCGGCAGCGAAACCAGTGTCTACATGATGCATCCCTTTGCCTATCATGAAGGGGATATGCGTCGCCTGCTGCGTACACTGGCCGAACAGCCCGAAACAACGGTGCTGGATGTTCACTTCCAGCCGACCATGCTGCTGCCCTGGGAGCGCAGTGCTATCCAGACAATGCTGAACAGTTATGACGAATTTGACGTAGCGCGTTCTAGTGATGAACGTTTTCAGCAGGTTGTGCGTCTTTATCCTGAATTCCTGCGCCAGACACAGTGGATGGCCTTTGTGGTGCGTATTCACCTGGCCAGCAGAGGGCAGATGAACAGCGCACTGCCCAATATCGCGGCAACCGGTTTATTTGGTGCTTCGCGTTATGAGATTTCCCCTGCCAATTTCGCACAGGATTTGGAAGTCATTCAGCGCAATCTGCGTGAGGTAAATTGTGAAGCCTGGGGTTACAGTGCTGCCCCGCCACACCTGGAACGGCTCCGTTACCTGCTGACCCCAGCTGAGGCGTTGGCGGCCACACGCATTCCCACACCAGGTGCAGATGGCCTGCCCGGCCTGCCCGCGCTCAAAGTGAAAGCCGTGGCGCTGCCTGCTAATTTGCCTGAAACCGGGACGTTTATTGGTGAGAGCGTAACACCGGTACGTGGCCACCCTCTGACAGTGCGTCTGAAAATGCCTGACAGAATGCGCCACAGTTATGTTGTGGGGCGCACGGGCACAGGTAAATCCACGCTGCTGCAAAATATGGCGTTGCAGGACATTGAGGCTGGTTACGGTGTGGGCGTGATTGATCCGCACGGTGATCTGGTTGAAGCGATTTTAGAGCGCATCCCGGCGCACCGCTTACAGGATGTGGTGCTGTTCGACCCTTCGGACACCGAGCGCCCTGTAGGACTTAATATCCTTGATGTCAACGGCACCTTTGAGCAGAACATGGTCGTAGCCGAATTTATCGGCCTGATGTACAGCATGTTTGACCCCAACAAACTGGGCATTGTGGGACCGCGTTTTGAGAACGCAGTACGTAATGCCATGCTGACCGCAATGGCGATCCCTGGCAGTACCCTGATCGAAGTCGTGCGTATCCTGAGTGATCGTGATTACCTGCGCCAATGTCTTGAGGTGATTACTGACCCGGTGGTAGCGGCTTACTGGAAAGATATCGTGGGCAATATGAGCGATTTCCATCGCAGCGAGGTTCTGGATTACATTACCAGCAAGTTCGGGCGGTTTGTTACCGATCATCTGGTACGCAATATCATTGGCCAGAGCCGTAATACGCTGGACTTCGCAGACATTATGAATCGCGGCGGTATTTTGCTGGTGAACTTAGCTAAGGGCAAGATTGGCCCGGCTAACAGCCATTTCCTCGGCCTGTTGCTGGTGCCTCGCCTGCTGATCGCCGCACTCAGCCGGGCACATATCAGTGCTGCGGAGCGCCGTCTGTTCTGTCTGTATGTGGATGAATTCCACAACTTCACCACCCCTGCCTTCAGTGTGATGCTGTCCGAAGCACGCAAGTATGGCATGGCGCTGACGGTGGCTAACCAGTTCATCAGCCAGTTGGATAACAATATCCGCGAGGCGGTCTTTGGCAATGTGGGGACGATGCTGGCGTTCCAGGTGGGGGTGAAGGATGCGCATTACCTCGCACCGGAGATGTACCCGGTATTTGATGTGGATGACATGGTGAACCTGCCGAATTATCACCTGCTGGCAAAGATCATGGTGGATGGCAATGTCATGCCGCAGTTCCCGGTGCGCACCCTGCCCGATTCGCGCTTACCGGATCGTGACCTGGCTCAGACGATCCGCCAGTTTTCGCGTCAGCGCTATGGGCGCGATGCGTTCATCGTCGGCCACGAGATTCAGCAGCGCTACGCCCAACCGCCGAAGGGACAGCGTTAAAAGCAAATTAAGTTCAGTTACTGCTGTGGGTTTTGATGGGGAAGAAAAAGGGCGATGATCTCGCCCTTTTTGTTACTGTGCCTGTGGAAGAATTTTGCGGAACTTATAACCGTAAACGATCATGCCCTTGCCACCTTCGGTAGACAGCTTGCGCGTGACCATCTCGACCCGATCCCCGATCTGCACCGAGCTGTCGAGATCGGTCAACTGCGCTGTGACCAGCGGGCCTTCGTCCAGTTTTACGAGCGCCAGCATGTAGGGCGCTTGATCTTCAAAACCTTCCGGTGGCTCTTGCAGTGTGGTAAAACTGTAAATCTCGCCTGTTCCGGCGAAGGTATAACGCTCTGGTTGTAGAGCGACCTGTTTCTTCTCTGTAACGCTCATGCCTAACCTCAACGTGCTTTGCTTTAAGCAGCGGGGGAAGCGACCTTGGTCATCGTGCGCATAGCCGCAGGCTGTGCGTTCGGGGTTGGCTCAACATCGGCACTGGTATTGAGTGCAGGCCGCGCCTGTAAGCTGAATTCGCCGTTGTTATTACGGAAACCTTCCAGGCGATACCGTTGTGGGTTCAAGCGCCAGTGTCTTGAAATCTGCATTGTCCATGTACTCCTGTGTTTCTGTAGGTAATTGTGCAATACTGCACGAATTGAGTGCATTGTACGGCTGAAACGCTATCAAAACCTATCACAAGAGGGTTGAGAGCTATCAAACGCTCTCAGAAAAGGGCTGTTTCTCAGCCCTGAATTATTTGCTCTTATCTTATATTCATGTGGGGCAAGTGTAAGAAGAGAAGCTATAGCAGCATTGATCCGATTAAAAGGGGATCCGGAAACCCCCTTGCGCCGATAGGGTTTTAAACCTGCAACACGTGCGTCACTGCGGTACTGCCCAGCCCGCCCAGGCATTGAATGAGCGCAGTTTGGGCATCAGCAACCTGGTTATTCCCGGCTTCGCCACGCAGTTGTAGCACGGCTTCAACTGCCTGATAAATACCTGTCGCGCCAGCCGGATTGCCACGACTTTTCAGACCACCAAAGGTGCTGATAGGTATCAAGCCGTTCAGCCCGATAGAACCCTCTTCCGCCATTTTCCAACCCTCACCACGCGCCGCAAAGCCTGTGGCCTCCAGCGTGAGCGCACTGAGAATGGTAAAGGCATCATGCAGCTCAAACAGGTTAACCTTATCAGGTGTGATGTTGGCCTGCTCATAGGCCTTATACGCAGAGAGTCCAGCGGCTTTGAGTTGCAGCAGGTCAGCCCGGTCATGCAGCGCCAATGTGTCCGAAGCGACAGCGCTGCCTGTAATGCGTACGGGTTGGGGCACCAGATCAGCGGCGCGCTCCGTCGTAGTAAGCACCAATGCTGCTGCGCCATCCGCATCCGGTGCACCGTCAAACAGGCTCACAGGGTCACTGACGAGCGGTGCGCCAGCAAAACGACCTGGCTTAATCAGGTTGCGGAACATGGCATATTGACTTTTCGCGCCGTTAGCATGGGCGTTGACGCTAAAACCAGCAAAGTCGCTCACTTCCACACCATATTCGTGCATGTAACGACGCATCATCAAGGCACCGATGGCCGCCGGGGTGGTTCCATGAATGGCTTCGTAATCCGCATCTAGACCGCTCATGGCAGCGGCCGTTATCGGTGAGCCTGTTTGATCTGTTACCTTTTCCACACCAACAACCAGGGCTGTTTGCACGAGGCCACTTGTCACGGCCAGCACCGCTTGCCGCAAAGCCATGCCGCCAGAGGCTTCAGCCGCTTCCACC
>JBGSXK010000739.1:0-4146 GCA_041751455.1 Anaerolineae bacterium | reverse complement strand
GGCTACATCATGGGAAATACTGGAAGCTGAAGGGATGATTATGATATGTGCTGAATTCCCGCCACAAACCTGAACAAAAGCGGCCAGGATGTTGCACGTTGCAATCTTATCCTCTGCGCCGCCAATTGGCATTAGTAAACCCTGCAATCTTGTACCTTTCTGTGGTGTCCAATTCCTCTCTATTGTATGTCACGATTGGATATTGTTTAATGCCAGAAGTGTTGAGAATAACTTATTTTTGACACAGACTGAACCAAATGGGTAACTGTTAATCCCTCACTTGGGCCATGTGCAGCAATCATCTCATTGTATGATATTGCTTACATACTTTTGCCTCTTTATTAAACAAAGGTATTTAACCTAACGTCAAATCAGCATTTTTGCTGTAGAAAAGAAAGTTGTTGAACTGTGGAAACCCATGGTGTTCACGTCCGTAGTATCCGTGCTCTTCCCGGCCCCAACCTCTACGCTTACATGCCTGTCCTGCATATCATCATGGACATTGGCCCCTATGAAGAACAACCCAGCAACGATTTCCCTGGTTTTGTTGAGCGGATCACCGAATGGTTACCCGGCTTACAGAAACATGAGTGCAGTCTGGGCCATCCTGGTGGGTTCATTGAACGGCTAAGGCGTGGTACTTACCTCGGTCACATCTGTGAGCATATTACCCTGGAACTGCAAAACCTGATGGGTTTTTCGGTTTCTTTTGGCCGTGCCAGAGGAACAGGCGAACGGGGTGTTTATAATGTGGTGATTGCTTATAAGGAGGAAGAACCAGCCCGTGCCGCTTTTGAAACAGCGTTACGGATGACGCTTGCCGCCATGCATAATGAAGCTTTCGATGTTTCGGCAGAAGTTGATCGTCTGCTTGAAATTGCGGATGAGTACCGATTGGGGCCGAGCACGGCTGCTATTGTTGCAGCGGCGCGGGTACGGGATATTCCGATTATGCGTTTAACCCCCACCGGGAGCCTCGTCCAACTCGGTTACGGCGTATATCAAAAGCGCATTCTTGCCTCAGAAACATCAAATACCCGTGCTATTGCAGTAGAACTGTGCCAGGAAAAGCCTTTAACCAACCGTATGCTAAGGTCGGTGGGTGTGCCTGTCCCGGAAGGGCAGAAAGCGAGTTCAGCCGCTGAAGCTGTTTCCGTGGCAAATGCGATAGGATTTCCAGTGGTGGTCAAGCCTGTTGAGGGTAACCAGGGCAAAGGCGTGAGCGTTAATCTGACCTCTGAGGCAGAAGTGCTTGGAGCTTATCAGGTGGCAAGTCATTATGACAGCAATGTCCTAGTAGAACGCCATATCTGTGGAGAAGATTACCGTCTGCTGATTGTAAACGGCAAGATGGTGGCCGCTGCCTGGCGCGATGCGGCACATGTAATCGGCGATGGGAGGCATAGCATCGCAGAATTAGTCACATTGGTGAATCAAGACCCTCAGCGTCGCCCCGGTCATAGCAGCATTCTGACGCAAATTCAACTTGATGATGCTGTTGAACTTGTTTTAAACCAGCATCAGCTAACTTTTGACAGTGTGCCGCAGGCCGGCCAAAAGGTCAAACTGCGTACGAACTCCAACTTGTCCACAGGCGGGACAGCAACCGATGTGACCGACGACGTGCACCCGCAGAATGTGCAACTGGCAGAGCTGGCGGCTCAAATTCTGTCACTGGATGTAGCGGGGGTGGATATTGTGTGCCAGGATATCAGCCGTCCGCTCAGGGAACAGGGCGGCGCTGTCGTAGAAGTGAATGCTGCCCCCGGCTTACGGATGCATCTTAACCCTACCCAGGGTAAAGGGCGTGATGTGGGGACACCGATTGTTGAGATGTTATATCCCAAAGATGAACCTTCGCGTATTCCCATCATTGCTGTGACGGGGACAAATGGCAAGACAACCGTGACACACCTCATCGGCCATATGTATGAAACAGCGCGTTGGGTGGTCGGGATGACCTCTACAGAGGGGACGTATATCAATAAAGACCGTATTATGTCGGGCGACTGCTCCGGGCCAAAAAGTGCCAGGGCAGTCTTGCTGCATCCTCGTGTGGAAGTCGCTGTCCTTGAGACGGCGCGAGGAGGTATTCTGCGTGAAGGTTTAGCATTCGACAAATGCAGTGTGGGGGTGGTAACGAACCTCAGTGCCGACCACCTGGGCATTAGTGGTATCGACACACTGGATCAGATGGCACGTGTTAAACAGGTCGTTGTGGAAAGCGTCGCTGCCACAGGTGCCGCGGTGCTTAGTGCTGATGTTGCGCTTGTCGCGGAAATGGCGGCGGCGACGGATGCAAAGGTCGTGTACTTCAGCTTATGTGCGGATAATCATATTATCAAAGCGCATTTAGGGGAGGGTGGCTCAGCGGTTTTTGTCGAAGATGGCATGATTATTGTCGCCACAGGAGAAAATCGTGTCGAGCTTGTGGAGCTAGAGCGCGTACCTTTTACAGCGCAGGGCCGCATCAAATTTCAGGTGGCGAACGCGTTAGCCGCTACTGCCGCCGCATGGTCGGCTGGTTTAAACCCTGCCATGATCGTGCGCGCTTTGTCTACTTTTGTCGCTGACACCGTGATGGTGCCGGGGCGGTTCAACATTATGAACATGAAGGGGGTTCAGGTCATTCTGGATTATGGACATAACCCGGCGGCACTAGCGGCGCTGACGGAAGCCGTTGAAGCGATGGAAAAACGGCGAACGGCCATTGTCATGGGATTGCCGGGAGATCGGCGCGATGAAGACCTGATTGCGTCTATTCAAGCCACTATCCCAATGATCGACGCTTATATTTTTCATGACTTGCATGATCGGCGGGAGCGTGCGCCGGGTGAAGTGCCGCGTCTCCTGAGTCAATCACTGCCATCGCATATTCCTTATGAATATGTTGACGATCAGCGCCAGGGTGTTTATCAAGCGTGGCGCAGCCTGCGACCAGGTGACCGCCTGATCGTGATTGCGGATGTCGTGGATAATGCGATTGAACTGTTACGCCATCACACTGAACATGAGCAGGAAGAGGGTGCCTGTGTCGCCGCACCTCACTGGAAAAGTCAGAGTACGTTTCAATTGTGACAGGGGCTGCGCTCATAACCATGAAAGTGAGCGACGGACTCTCCTGAAAGGGACATAATATGAGCAAAAAACAAGCGGGAAAACTGATTATTATTGGTGGGCATGAGGACAAAAAGGGGGAACACGCCATCCTGACAGAAGTGGTGTCTTCTGCGATGGGCGGTGAGCTGGTCATCGTTACCGTGGCGACCCAAGAGCCAGAGGCTATGTCTGCGGAATATGAAAAGGTTTTTAAAGACCTTAAAGCAAAAAAAGTTCATACGCTTGATATTCGCACCCGTGAGGATGGGCATCGTCAAGAATATATTGAACTGCTGCACCGCGCTTCGGCCGTTTTCTTTACAGGGGGTGATCAGCTTCGTATTACAAGCCAGCTTGGAGATACGCCTGTGTTTCGGACGATACAGGAATGTTATGAAAGTGGAATGACGATTGCCGGAACATCAGCCGGGGCGGCGGCAATGCCAGATACGATGATTATCTCTGGTATAAGCGATGAAACGAATGAAATTTCTGCTATTGGTATGGCACCGGGGCTGGGATTCATCGAGCATGTGGTGATTGACTCCCACTTTGCGGAACGTGGACGTGTTGGACGGCTACTGGGTGTGGTGGCGCAAAATCCTGCCAACTTAGGTTTGGGGATTGATGAAAATACGGCTGTGGTGGTCGAGGCAGATCAATGCTTTACCGTTATTGGTGATGGTGCCGTTTATGTTATTGATGGCACTTCGCTGTCTTATTCGAGCTTGTCAGAAGAGCAGGCGCAAGGGGTATTGACCATTCATAATATTAAACTGCATGTGTTGGGAGCAGGTGACAGCTTTGATCTTGTCGAGAGACGACCTGTTGTTAAAGAGACTGCTCAAATGAAAGCCTAAAACAGGATTTGGATCACTTTGTTATAGCCTGGTGCTGCCTGGGCACTGTTTGCAGATAATATTCCAGTTCTACTGCGCGGTGTGCAGATGTGTGGGTGGAAAGGATACGGCGACACGCATTTTTACCAATACGCTGACGTTCTTCCTCCGAAAAACCTCGCAGATATTTCAGGCTATCTGCACCGGA
>JBGSXK010000738.1:0-5097 GCA_041751455.1 Anaerolineae bacterium | reverse complement strand
CCATACCACCTGCCAGATCAAGTGTTCAGGATCGCGCTTATCGACCTCCCATAGCCATTCAAAACCATTGCTCGAAGGTGCCAGACGTAGGTGTGACATTGCCTCTTTAAGTGCTGTATTCAGTGTCGTTACGTCCGCTTCATCAGGTGCCTCATCACGAGAGACATTTAGCAGAACACGGTAGATAGCTTCTCGCAGGGCAATCGTTTTTTGATGAAGTGTGGCAACTTGTGATGGGTGCTGGCTGATGACTTCCCCTAGGTATAGGGCTTCATCTGGATTAAGTAGCTTTACATCCAGTGCCAACGCAACTAAGTCCAGGTACGAATTGTGATGATCTTCCTCATTCTGATGATTTGAGGTATTGACAAAATCCAGGCAAAGATGATCGGGCAACAGATGAATCGTGCTGAAATCAAATGCGTCTATTTTCATATCAAACCTAACCGTTTTAACCTTATTGACAGGTTATATTATCAATGTTATACTCTAACCATTATAAGTCAATTAATCGGTTACTTTCCAGTGGCAATAAAAAGGCATGAAGGGAAGGCGAAGATATGGACCCTACATTGAACAGCTTAGCATACAAGCTTCTGGCGGAAGAACAGTCAGAATCCACCCAATTTCGGGAGCACAGGGCGATAGGTGGCAAAAGATTGCTCCGTTGGTCAGGTGGTCTGCTCATAACGCTTGGGCAAAGGATGCAGCCAATCGGGCTGCAAACGCCGTTGGATTTTGAAAATAGTGGGGCAGGCAAGGATGTCGAAATGTGTATGTAGAGGAGATGACCGATCAAACCAAAATTACAGACTAACGAGTTAATCGACGAAGCATCAGGTGAGACCTTGATTAGGTAGAAGAAGGCTTCTAACATATCAGTGCCCAGCTCGCAATATTTGCTTAAACGTCGAAAGCTGAACCTCCGCTATCAGATGACCATCGTCGAAGTCCATCCAGGCCGCAGTATCAAGCGTGTGATCGGCGTTGTCGTCAGGCGCTCACTGATGGCCGTTAGACGTTTCCTGGTGGCCTGCCGGACATGAAGTGCCGCGAGGTCACCGTATGAATTCGCCAACAACATCTGAGACTCATACTCCACCGTCGCAGGGGCAAGCAGATCACAGCCTTGCCCCTGCGACAGCCAGACTCAGCAGGTTTAACTGGCGCTGCGCAAACGGTCACGGGCTTCACGCGCCGCCGTGTAGTTGGCATTCAGGAACACGGCCTGCTGGTAGTTTTCCAGTGCGCGCGTCCTGTCGCCCTGACCTTCACGGGCGACCCCGGCATAATAAAATGTTTCTTCTACCCAGTGCCCGCCGCCATCATTCAGGTTAGCGCGGGTCAGCGCCAGGGTATCGTCATAACGGCCAACGGCATTATACGCTTCCAGCGGTCCAAACTGATACCACATCATACGCCAGGGCAGGTTGTATTTACGCGCTTCGTCATAGGCGACAGCGGCATATTCATAAGCCTGCTGCTGGTAGCTCTCGGCCAGCGCGACATAGCTGGTGCCGATATTAAACCAGGCATAAGGATCCTGGGGGTTTTGCTGTGCCTCGGCACGAGCGGTTTCCAGCGCGCGCAGGGCATTCTGCTGCGGGTCACCATCCTCACCCAGCAGCGTCAACAGCGCGGGTTCGCCCCCGCTTTCATAGAGAACGATGTAGGTGCGGTTGAAGTGCCGCCAGAATTCATCAATGTAATCGTAGCTGTATTCGTAATTTGGCCCCAGGAAGGAGTCATAGGTGATAAAGACCTGCCGGGCATCATCATAACCCGCCACCAACAGGTAATGCCCCATCCAGCCCTTATCATGGGGCGGTGGATCATAACCTTTTTCGATAATCACCGGGTAGTCATTCGCGAGCAGGGTCTTAAGCTGCTCCACAGTCCCGCCATAACGGTACAGGGCGAACACAGGTGTTTCGGGAATCTGTGTGTTTACAAAGGCGACCATTTCCTGTGGGGTCACATTTTTGTCTTCGTTATTGGGCTTCAACCACTGTGCCGCACGATTCTGGTTGTCGCTGTAGCCAAAATGGGTCAGCGCGGTGGTCAGTGTGGCTGGCCCGCAGTTGTTCCAACCCTGATATTCAAAGTTAAAGTTATTCAGGCGATAGCTCGCTGGTAAAGAAGCCGCGGATTGCCCTGTGCCGGCCTGCGCCAGCGCAGCACCTGCGGGCAGAAGCAACACCAGCAAAGCGAGGGTTAAGAGATAACGATACATCCGTAATTCCTCAATTTCACTTGTAATCGTCAGGAACTATATTAGCATTATAGTCGTCTCTACCACAGGGTGCTTGCTGGCTGCACTACGCAACCCTGACGCTGGCACGACGTAAATGTTGAAGAATGAACACGAAAACTATCTTTTACAACGGGCCATTTCAGGCTTATACTTACACCAAATCCTTAAGAAACTGTAACCATCGCTTATCTGGCAGTGGTAAAGGGCTGAACACCTATGTTTACGGATAAATTCATCGGCAAACAGGTCGGTGATTTCCGAATAGAAGAACGCATCGGGCGCGGCGGGATGGCATCGGTCTATCGGGCTTTCCAGCCTTCGGTCAATCGTTATGTCGCGCTGAAACTGATCTATCCCGATTTTACCAATGCGCACGAGTACGATACCTTCCAGAAACGTTTCCACCAGGAAGCAGAGGTGATCGCCCGCCTGGAACATATACACATCCTGCCGATCTATGATTATGGTATCGAGGAGGGTGTGACCTATCTGGCAATGCGTTTGTTGGGTGGTGGCTCACTCGCCGATCTGCTGCACGAAGGGACCATACCACTTGACCAGGCAGCAGATGTCTTCGGGCAGATCGCGCAGGGCTTAGCCTATGCCCACAGCAAAGGCGTGATCCACCGTGACCTGAAGCCCAGCAATATCCTGTTTGACGACACTGGCAACGCTTATCTGACTGACTTTGGACTGGCGAAATGGATCGAGCATTCTGCCGACCTGACCAAGAGTGGCAATATCGTGGGCACCCCTGCCTATATGTCGCCAGAGCAGTTACGCGGTGAGCCGATTGACCATCGCGCTGATATTTACAGCATGGGCATTATCCTGTACCACATGGTCGTGGGTCGCCCGCCTTTCGATGCTTCCAGCACAGATATTATCTCGATTATTTACCAGCATCTTGAGAAAGCACCACCGCCACCCAGCGAAATCAACACGGCAGTACCGCCTGCGGTAGAGGCGATTATTTTACGCGCGCTAGAAAAAGACCAGGCAAACCGTTATAGCGACATCCGGCAGATGACTTATGAACTGGATATCGCGCTGGGCCGTCCCGCCAGTGTAACACGTTACGGCTCCAGACCCTTTATCCCCGACCCCATGCCCAGCCTTATTACCCGGCGGCAGCGGCGGCGCACCCGGCGCTGGCTCATAATGGGCGCGGCAGCGGTCACAGGGATGCTGGTGCTGGCCGTTGGGCTGCTGTTGTTTAATCAGTCTGCCACACAGAATATCGTCACCACTCCTTATATTCTGGAAGACGAGATTGCACCCGCCGGGGATATTGTGCCCGATGAGGCTGAAATCACACGGGCGCAGCAGGCGCTGGGCGCGAATGGCTTTATCGCCTTTATCGCCTGCAACCGAACCAGCGAGTACCATGCTACCCAGGCACGCGAGATGAACGAATTTGCCAGCAATTATGGCCTGGCCTATCAGGTATATGACAGCCAGAATATCCCGTATGAACAAATCCCCCTCATTGAGCAGGCGCGTACTGACGGCGCAAAAGCCCTTATCCTGTGCCCATTGGGTGAAGATGTACTGAGTACGGCCTTGCAGTCTATCGAGGAAGCTAAACTCCCGCTGGTGATTTTTTCTTCCACGCTGCCTAATTATGGCGGGGTGACGCTGGCCGGAGATGATTATCTGATGGGGCGGCTGGCGGGTGAGATGGCCGGACAGATTATTGCTGAGGAGCGCAACGGTCAGGCGAATGTGGTTATTCTGGATTATCCCGACCTGACATACATCGTCCGCCGCGCCAATGGGCTGGAAGAAGGACTGCTGCAATATGCGCCGGATGCTGAGATCGTGGGACGTTACATTGGTGCCACCCGCGAAAACGGCAAACGTTCTATTCAGCGTCTGATAGACGAAGGGGTCGAATTTGATGTCATTCTCAGTATCAATGATGTGGGGTCATTTGGTGCGATTGAGGCACTAACCGAAGCGGATTATGCACCGGATTCAGTGATCGTCACCAGTGTGGATGTAGAGCAGCAGGCGCGCCAGCACATTCAGTCCGGCTACTTCATGCGCGGGTCGGTAGACCCAGGGCGCGAGCCTAATTCCCGTGCCGCCATTGATGCCATTGTCAAGCTGCTGGCCGGGTCGCCAATTGCCGAGCAGGTGCTCGTGCCGCCGGAGGGCATTTTCACCGCCGATGGGATGCAGATACGCCAGGATTAAAGTGAGATTTCGCTGCGGCGGTCAGGCCCTGGCAGGTTTGATTTTGATCTGTTCCGCGAGATTGTGGCCGACGATGCGATACTCATCACCCAGCTTAAGCTGAATGGGACCGTTGAATGGCGCGATATGCAGCACTTCGAACTGCCTGCCGGGGGTCAGCCCCAGCGCCTGAAGGTACTCCAGACGATCAGGCTCGCGCGTCAGGACGCGGGTGATCTCCACCAGGCCGGTGCCGGTTTGTGCCTCTGAAATGGCGTAATCATCCAGTGTTTCAATTTCACCGGCAGGGGATGGGATGGGTTCGCCATGCGGGCAGCGTGTCACCTGCCCTGCCATGTCTAACATTCGCTCTGCCAGCGACTCGCTCAGGGCGCTGCTCATCCGGCGGGCTTCATCGTGGACTTCGTGCCACTCAAAACCCATCACATTCACCAGAAACGCCTCCGCGATACGATGACGGCGCAGTTCCTTCAGCGCTTCACGCCTGCCTGCCTCGGTCAGCCGGATACCCTGATACGGTTCGTGTTCCAGATAACCGGCTTCTTTCAGCCGCTGGACCATGCGTGTCACCGCCGGGGCAGAGACATTCATCACCTCGGCCAGCGCCGATGTCGAGACATACGGGCCGTCCTGTTGGTAATGCG
>JBGSXK010000737.1:0-8292 GCA_041751455.1 Anaerolineae bacterium | reverse complement strand
CGGGTATCACCTCGAAGCCAAGCTGGGCATAAAACGGCGCATTCCAGGGGACATTCGTTTGTGTGGAAAGAGTCACGCAGGTAATGCCCTGGAATTTTGCCCAGTGGCAGACAGTCTCCACCAGCGCACGGCCAATGCCATGCCCGCCATACTCCGGCAGGACATCAACCTCGTTAATATGGGCATCCTCACCCAGAGTTGAGGCGATGATAAAACCGACAGGCTTATCATCCGCAATAGCAACCCACAACTGCCGGGCTTGCTGATGGTGGGAAAATTCATCAGGCGATACGGTATGGGCAGAAAATAACTCACTTAACCCCACCGACTCGAAAAGTTGTGCCGCCTGTTTCTCAATTTCTGGTAAATAAGGCAGGTCGTGTTCCTGTGCCAATCGAATATCAACCATTTCTACCAGACTTTACAGATACCTTTTATCAGGCTATGTGCAGGCGCAGGTAACCCCCGCGCCTGCTATGATCTAAGTCCTAAACCCCGGTATAGGCGCTAAAGCCACCATCCACTGGCACGACAATTCCTGTTACAAAGCGCGAGGCATCCGAGGCCAGCCACAGCATGGTGCCCACCAGGTCTTCCGGTTCGCCAAAACGGTTCATCGGTGTGTGGGTGATGATCTGCTGGCCGCGTGCTGTGAGGTCGCCCGTATTGCGATCCACCAGCAGGTCGCGGTTCTGGTCGCCCAGGAAGAATCCCGGTGCAATAGCATTAACACGGATATTCGGGCTGTATTCCAGCGCGAAATGTACCGCGAGCCAGCGCGTAAAATTATCGATGGCGGCCTTGGCCCCGCTGTAGGCGATCACCCGCGTCAAAGGACGACTGGCGCTCATAGATGAGATGTTAATTACCACACCTTCGCCTTTTTCGGTCATCGCCTTGCCGAATATCTGTGAGGGCAGCACCGAACCCATAAAATTCAGGTCCATCACCCATTTAAGCGCGTCTTCGTCCAGGTCAAAAAATGTACGTGATTTATCTGGCAGGGTGAGCGCTTCAGGACGGTTGCCCCCGGCGCAGTTGACAAGAATATCCACGCTGCCCAGTTCTGCTGCGATTTTTTCAGCCGCTTGCTGTACCGAAATGCGATCCAGCACGTCTACCTGTACGCCGAGAGCTTTGCCGCCTGTACTGGTGATACTATCCACGGCGGCTTGAATCCTGGTCTCGCTGGTGCCCAGCACGGCTACCGCCGCCCCTGCCCCGGCTAATCCCCGGCACATGGCCGAGCCGAGTACGCCGCTGCCACCAGTCACAGCGGCCACTTTTCCAGAAAGATTAATGATGTAAGTCATGTGTTTACCTGAGAGAGAAAAGGAGCAATGTGTTTGTCAAAATGCTCTTTCAGCACCGCTTTGTAAGATTCTTCCTGAGCATAAAGCGATCCATACAGGCGCTCCCTGAACTGTGCCAGCACTGAGCCAAAGGTCACATGCAGCACCTGTCGCGCGTCAAACTGATCGAACAGATTAGGGAGGTCCACATCCAGCAGATTATCAGGAATCTTAGCGAGTTGTGCCGATACGTGGTAGGTCGCTTTATCAGCCGGGTAGCGCTCGATAGCGAAATCCAGTATCTCGCGGAACAGCACCGGATCGTGCATAGCGATCACGCGCAGTGCTTCCAGCCAGCTTGTCCCGGCGGTTTTGAGATGGACATACTGGCCAGTATATTTGTAGATGAGGGGGTAAATACTGAATTTGTCCGACCCAGAGTGAATGCTCAGCTTGTAAGGGCCGAGTTCGCGGGCAATACGGGCATGAGCGGCAAAATCACGTTCGAAGATGTCGAGATCACCGATATAATCCACCCCCTTCTCGAAATCACCGATGAAGCGTGGCGCAAGCCCCTGAAAATTCACGCCCAGACGCTTGAGTTCTGAGGCAATGAAATAATGCTCTGCCGGGCTGGTGGGAGTATCGGTCTCGTCTACCGAAACCTCCAGATCATAGGGCTGCCCGTTCATACGTGCCTCGATATGCCGTGCCATGTGGGCAACATCGGCCAGGGCTGCACTGTATTTGCAAGCGGCACGCAGCAGCACTTCTTCGGTAATTTCGCCTGCGATCGACTCCCCCAGATAATTTTTTTGCATATCTTCGGGTGTGATGGCCAGCATATCCCAGGGCAGTGCAGCATATTTGATCTGCAAACCACTGTAATCATCAAGTTGTGCGGCAGTATCCACATGGTCACTGGGGTCGAGCGTGAAACCGGTGTATCCGGCGGTGATGCAGCCGTCTATGGCATCCGTATTTTTAAGATGATCGGCATCGCTGCCGAAGCCTGATTGATAGCCCATCTCAAACACCCCCCACGTCGCATCATCCATGACGTTTTGCGGGGTTCGTCCGGCACGTTGCATTTCACGGATGGACTGTTGTGCGAACACGGGGAACATATCTGTTCCCTGTACGGCTAGAATATGCCCTGGTGTTGCCAGCCCCAGACGATCACCACAGCCGATGGATTTGTGCAGGCCTACAGGCGATGGCCCTGTCCAGGGGAGTGCCCGCCGCAGTGCCGCAGCGTTTTGCGCATCCAGCGGACACAACCATGCGGTGCCCTGTTGTTCACCACGGAAGCCGGTGGGCAGGCTGCCTTCAATGCGCAGATGTTTGCCCTGTGGGGTTTTTACCAATGTGTATGTCATAATGCTTTCCCCAAGATATATGATATATGACCTGGTTGAACAGCAGAGATGACGCGTAAAGCCATCTCTGCTGCAACGTAACTTAACGTACTTCCTGGCGGAGAATAGAGGCGAAAAGCCGCTCATAAATCTGTGTGCCTACAAAACCGGTAAGCACGTCGTCAGTTTCGACAGGCAGGCCAGAGGGCAGGGTTGCCTCGGCTGTGATAACATAACGGCCGCGCTGCCAGCGGGTGAGCGCCCGTACCCCATCTTCACTTCCACAGGCTTCAGTAGGGGTGGAATAGACTGTGTGGGTAATATCCTCGCGCTCATCACTATCGCTAAAGCCCTCGGCCAGGGTGAGGGCGGACAGTGCTTCATCGGCTAATGCCGCAGCAGCATCGGCACGACTGGCATATTTATCCAGTGTATAGCTGATGGAAGCGAAAAAGGGCTGATTTTCATCCAGGCCACAGTCGAGCGCATTCAAACGGCTTGTTGCTCGATACTGATGATTGTGACGTTCCAGATAGGCGCTCAGATCATCCTGCACAGCTTCGGGTGCAGCGGCGACCACATCCTCGGTACTGAAGACCCCACTCCGAACCTCATCGACTTCCAGAATTTCGGGTGGGACAGCCTCAGGGATGACACTGATTGCGGTTTCAACGTCTTCCTGGCTGGCTCCGGCTGGGGGTTCCTGGGCGCTTATCACACTGTCTGAGTCAGTAATAATCACGACCGTATTGAGTGCAGTACCTGGTTCAGTGGCAGTCATAGGGTCGCGCAGGGTGATATTATCTACAGTCTCCTGACCTTCGACCACATATCCAAAGATCGTATGTCGGAAATCCAGATGCGGCGTGGGCGCTGTCGTGATGAAGAACTGTGAACCGTTAGTGCCGGGCCCGGCATTTGCCATTGCCAGCCAACCCGCTCCATCGAAAGATAGAAACGGCAGGAATTCATCAGCAAACTGATAGCCAGGACCGCCACCTCCGGTAGCAGTGGGGTCGCCACCCTGTGCCATAAAGTCCTCAATTACGCGGTGGAAGGTGGTGTTGTTATAGTAGCCATTCTGTGCCAGAAAGACGAAGTTATTGACAGTCAGGGGAGTGTACTCTTCTAGCAGGTCTATGTAAATCGCCCCTGCTTCGGTGCAGAAAACTGCATAATAATCTAAGCCGTCTTCCAGTACCACTTCCGGAGTCTGATAGCTAAGCGTCTCTGCGGTTTCAACTTCGCCCACCGCTTCGCAGATTTCGACGGGGGTTTGTGCAGCATCCTGCGCCAGCGCGGGGGTGAAAATTACCCCTATGAGCAGCAGCATGCTGAATATGATGCGGTACAATTTCATAGGTGTGGCCCTCAATTAGTCTATTGTGGATATATTCTACACGCTCAGGTCAGGTAAAACATTGGATTTGTGCCCAACGGGATAAAATTGGTCACAGATTCTGCTTCGATGGGGGGATCATGGATCAAAACAGAGCAACCTCACTTATTGCGGAACCATCGAGTGAACTGTATCGCCATAGTGAGATTGTGACCGAGGCGATGTATGGCCCACTACCGGCCGGCCAGCGCAGTACCCTGCCCTGACAGCACACAACGTCTGGCTGTATTCGGCGAAGAAGGTAAGGACGTATCCTGTTAATTTGAGAAAGGCTCTTTTATGCTGGCGGCGCGTTTATATGGCCCACGTGATATGCGAGTAGACAACATTGCAGAACCGGGCTTGCCCGGTGCAGGTGAAGTGCTTATTAAAGTTAAGGCGGTAGGGGTATGCGGTTCTGACCTGCACACCTATGAAGATGGCCGTATTGGTGATACCAGCGTCCAGGCTCCGCTCGTGCTTGGTCACGAATTCGCTGGTGAGGTGCTGGCGGTGGGTGTAGATGCGTTGGATGGCAGCGGTGATCTGCTCCAGCCTGGCCAGCGAGTGGCAGTAGACCCGGCCACACCTTGCTATCACTGCGAAATGTGTGAGGCGGGGCATCCCAACCTGTGCCGCCGTCTGCACTTTTGCGGTCTGTGGCCGGATGATGGTTCGCTGCGGGAGCAGATGATCTGCCCGGCTCGAAGCTGTTTTCCAGTGCCGGATGTCATCAGTGATGCGGGCGCGGCCTTGCTGGAGCCGCTGGGGGTGGCGCTCCATGCGGTAGACCTGGGCAAGCTGAAAGTCGCACGCAGTGTGGCCATCATCGGCTGCGGGCCGATTGGCCTGTTGATTATGAAGCTGGTGAGGCTCTCCGGTGCAGATCCGATTTACGCTTTTGATTGCCACCCCTGGCGCGTAGAGAAAGCCAGAGCATGGGGAGCGAGTGAAGCCTGGACACTCGACGAGGGGGATTCGGTAGAACGCATCAGAGAGGTGACACAGGGGCGTGGTGTGGATGTAGTCTTTGAAGCGGCCTGGGCCGATCAATCTGTGGCACAGGCGGCAGAGATGGCACGGTTAGGTGGCCGTGTGGTACTGGTGGGCATCCCATCGGATGATTCGATGAGTATGAAGCACTCCACTGCGCGGCGTAAAGGGCTGACCATCATGATGTCACGGCGCATGAAGCATGTCTATCCGCGCGCCATCCACATGGCGACGAAGATGGGGCTTGATCTGGATGATCTGGTGTCGCACCGCTTCCCACTGGCTGAAGCGCCACAGGCCTTCGCCATGAACATGGCTTACACACCGGGTGTGCATAAAGTCGTGATTGAGCTTTAAACGCTGCGCTCGATTTCCAGCTTCTGACTGTTCTTTATCCAATGCTGTTTAACCCACAATATTGTGGGATTTTCTTTGTCCTGCTGAAAAGGAATGGAAAGTAATGGCTTTTTTTGATATGCCGCTGGATCAGCTTGAGGTCTATAAACCTGTGCGCGAGGAAGAACCGGATTTTGATGCCTTCTGGTCAGACACGCTGGCGCAGGCGCGGAAGCATGACCTGAACCCTGTGTTTGAGCGTGTGGATTATGGGCTGAAGCTGGTCGAAACCTATGACGTAACCTTTTCCGGATATGATGGCCAGCGGATCAAAGGCTGGTTGCTGCTGCCCGCACAGCGTGAGGGCAAACTGCCGTGTGTGGTGGAATATATTGGTTACAGCGGCGGGCGAGGCTTCCCGACAAACTGGCTTACATGGGCCAGCGCGGGCTATGCCCATCTGGTGATGGACACCCGGGGGCAGGGATGGAGCACAGGTAATCATGGTGCAACCCCTGACCTGCCTGTTGATGGAGCCAATCCTTCCGTGCCAGGCTTTATGACGCAAGGCATTCTTGATCCCGGTACATATTATTATCGCCGTCTGTTTACCGACGCAGCGCGAGCAGTGGATACCGCGCAAAGTCACCCGGATATTGATGGGGAACGCATCGCGGCCACGGGTGGCAGTCAGGGTGGGGGCATCACCATCGCGGCGGCAGGCCTGAACCCGGACATCAAAGTTATCATGCCGGATGTGCCGTTCCTGTGCCACTACCGCCGTGCGACCAGCATCACCGACAGATCACCCTATAGCGAGATCACAACTTTCCTCAAAAGCCATCGTGACCAGATTGACATTGCATTCCGCACGCTGAGCTACTTTGACGGCATGAATTTCGCGGCACGCACAAACGCACAGGCCTTATTTTCGGTTGCGCTGATGGATCTGACCTGTCCACCATCCACAATTTATGCGGCTTATAACCAATTAGCGGGCGAGAAGCAGATGCGTGTGTATCCCTATAACGATCATGAAGGCGGTGGCCCATTTCATACAGTAGAGAAGATCAGGTATCTGACTGCGTTGTGGGGGTAGAGGTGAGGGCGGGCTTTAAACCCGCCCGATACTATTTGAATTTATACGCCTGCTTCGCCAGCCCGTAAGCCATGTCGTACGCCACAGCCTCGGCATCTTCCATGTCGATGATGCCGCGTACATGCAGCCCAGCGATCCAGTTGGCCGCTGCTCGTCGCCACACATCATGCCGTGCCGGTATCGAGGGAAAGGCACGAGTGTCGTCGTTAAAGCCCGCCGTATTATAGACCCCGGCGGTTTCCATGACTTTATCAAAGAAATAATCCATGCCGTTGAGACTGTCAAAGAACCACCAGGGGGGCCCCAGTTTCACCGCCGGATAGTGTCCGGCCAGCGGCGCGAGTTCGCGTCCGTAGGTGGTTTCATCCAGTGTGAACAGAATCAGCGTATAACGTGGGTCGCTGCCATAGTGCCTGAGCAGTGGGTGTAAATTGCATGTAAACTCACTCTGGATAGGGATGTCTGCGCCTTTGTCCAATCCAAAACGCTCATACAGGCGATGGTTATGGTTGCGCAGCGAACCAATGTGAAGCTGCATCACCAGGCCATCCTCTACACTCATGCGCGCCATTTCCATGAGCATGTGCCCGGTGAACTGACGCGCGTCATCCACACTGGCCTCTCCGTGCAGTGCCCGCTGGAAGAGGCTATCAGCTTCCTGTGGCGAGAGTTCACCTGTATAGGCGGTCAGCGCGGCGTGGTCAGTTGCCGTCGCCCCCATCGACTTGAAGAAAGCCCGGCGATTTTCCAGCGCGTCAATAAATTTTGTGTAGCTGCTGATTTCGAACCCTGCCAGTTCACCAAGTTTCTGGATGTTCTCGCGCCAGCCCGCTGCATCCAGGTTCACAACGGCATCCGGTCGGAAGGTGGGCACAATGCGCCCCTGCCAGCCAGACGCACGTATGGCCTCATGATGCGCCAGCGGGTCGGTGGCGGAGTCGGTGGTTGCCAATACCTCGACATGAAATGTGTCGAACAATGCGCGCGGGCGAAATTCCGGCCTGCTCAGGCAGTCGGCAATCTGGTCATAAATGGCCTGGGCACTCTTGCTGGCGAGTTTTTCTCGCACACCGAAAACCTCGCGCAGCGAGTAGTTAAGCCAGATGCCGGTCGGCGTTCCGCGAAACAGATAGAAGTGATCGGCAAAAAGCTGCCAGATTTTGCGGTGGTCAGTTTCTACCGCGCCACCATCGGCCCGTGGTACACCGAGCGATTCCAGTGCGACACCCTGTGAATACAACATGCGAAAGATATAATGGTCAGGAATAATAATCATTTCTGTGGGAGTACCGAAACTGTAATCCGGGTCGGAAAACAGACGTGGATCTACATGACCATGTGGGCAAATGAGCGGCAGGTCTTTCACGCGCTCGTACAGATGCCGGGCAATTTCGCGGCTGGAAGGATCAAAATAGCGATCTTCAGGTAAATATATTTCGGGCATCATTACTCCTGATCTGACAGATGAAATCTTTATCACGCATATTAACGTGAAATTCCGGCGCTGCCAGTGCGATTCAGAGGCGATTTTAGCGATTAGCTGTTAAACTAGAGAAAAATTGCGCAAACTATAACTCATAAGGGATTCGTATTGATGTACACGATTGGCGTTGACTTTGGTACGGAGTCCGGGCGGGCACTGCTGGTAGATATCCGTGATGGACGCGAAATTGCTACCTCTGTTCACCCCTACAGCAATGGTGTGATTGACCAGCATCTTCCCGGCAGTGATAAGCCCCTCCCACCGGATTGGGCGCTGCAAGATCCGCTGGATTATATCGCAGTGATCCAGAAGACGATCCCGGCAGTGCTGCAGGAGAGCGGCGTGAACTCAGA
>JBGSXK010000736.1:0-1824 GCA_041751455.1 Anaerolineae bacterium | reverse complement strand
GTTGGTAAATGTTCTGTAGATGCTGGGCGGAGGCTTCCCAGGTAAAGTGCTGTACCTGTTTCAGCCCAGCGTCAACAGACCTGTGTCGAAAACTCGTATCGTCAAGCAGTTGCTGGACAGCGTACGCAATAGCATCAACATCATAAGGATTGACCATTGAAGCTGCATCCCCAGCGACTTCGGGAAGTGATGATATATTGGATGTGACCACAGGCGCGCCGCAGGCCATCGCTTCCAGCACTGGCAGGCCAAATCCCTCGTACAGGGAAGGAAATGCGAAACAGGCTGACGCGCTGTAGAGCGCATTCAGGTCACGTTCATCAGCGAAGCCGATAAAATGGACATAAGCTTCCATCTTGGTATCCCGGATGGTTTGATAGATGGGGTCTTCCAGCCATCCTTTCCCACCCGCAATGACTAGTTGCAGATCGTAGTTCTTAGCACGTAAAGAGGCAAGTGCCTGAATCAGTCGGCTGTAGTTCTTGCGTGGCTGTACCGTGCCTAATGAGAAAATAAAAGGGCGTGCCTCAAGCCCGTATTTGGTGCGTACTACGTCCTGTGCTACCTGATCTGCTGGTTTAAAGCGGGCATCCACACCACTCAGTAAAACTGTGATCTTTTCCATGGGCAGCCCGTAAAACTCGATGAGGTCATCTCTGGTTGCGGCTGAGTCTGCCAATACGTGATCAGCACGCTGAACCGAGCGTGGGATAACCTCCTCAAGATAGGTTCTTAGGCGAGGGCTGGCAGCCTCAGGAACCTTAATGAAAGATAAATCATGAACTGTAAGGAGCGTCCGTGTGTGCCGCCGCACGGGGGGCAGTACAAAATCTGTGGCGTGGTAGAGATCAACATCTCCGGTAATAATCTCTACTGGAACTGGAATATGGGCACGATGCCAGATGCGTGCTAACCAGCGTGGTGTTATAGGGGTAGGTCGCCAATCAAAATTAGGGGCAGGGGGTGCGCCGAGATTCGATCTTTGCGCACCTGCTACAAACAGCCGGTATTGTGACCGAGAGTCTATACGTGAAAGGGCGGCAACCAGATCGCGCACATATCGCCCGATACCGCCACCCTGTTCATGTGCAGGGGTATAATCAATTGCAATGGTGGGCAATTTACTTTACGTCTTTATAAGTCCAGTAACGGTTAGCTAAGAAATTCCATACCATCACCACTGCAATACCAATCAACATGGCGACTATCGTGCCAAGCTTGGCCTCACCCGTGTCGGATGGGATATAGCCGGGACGCATCAGACGTGCAACTGGCAGTGCTGCGGGCATTAACCAGTCCCCTAGTGGGACGTAGGACAGGCTAATCCATATCGTTCTACCTAACCAACCAATAGCGCTAATGACCGTGAACTGGACAAGCTGCTTCCGCATCGAATTGGAGCGAGAATCCGGATAAGTCCAGAAGCGGTTCCATGTGAAGTTGTTGATGACTGCTGCCAGGAAGGCCAGTGTGGTTGCCAGGGCAACTTTTGAGCCATCTTCCGGGGGTAAAACAGTAGCCTGTAAGACGATGAGCGTGGTGAAATCGACCACCGCGCCAAACCCTCCTACAACCGCAAACTTGAGGAAACGCTCTACCTCTTTGGATTTTTCACCGAAACGATTGGCAACAGCCAGAATCATGACATCAAGCGGATTTCGAAAAACACGGTGAGAAGTGACATCGGCGTGGCTCATATTGACCTCAAACTGACGCTCTGATTGGCCTGGTGATGGAGCACAGCTAAAATGCCCAGCATCAAGCCGATATGCAAGAAGATGTTATTAACATACAGATTATCGAAAAAACTGTGGACAGCAAGGT
>JBGSXK010000735.1:0-2713 GCA_041751455.1 Anaerolineae bacterium | reverse complement strand
AGGTGTTAAGAGCAGGTAACGATGATTGATTATAGCAAATTCAACACCGACAGGAAAAAAACTATGCCCAGGTCCGTAGCAGATCAGCTCCATAGTCGGGACGAGTCTGTTACCCGTCCCAACATACAGCATTAATTGCTGACTGCTGTGGGTGTCGCCGCTGCATCCGGTGGGGCGAGCGTGGGCAGCGCCGTGACTGTATTAGCAAGCGTAGGCAGCAGAATGGCTGTAACGTTTGCATCGGGTGTGGGCGGCAGAGTTGGTGCGAATTGCAGTTCGTAATCTGCTGCACAGCGGAAGCCGAGCCACGCACCCGCCTGTGCTGGTGGGAAACTCTGGCGATGTACCGTGCGCGCAAAGAAAGGTTTGGCATCCCACGAACCGCCGCGGATGACTTTCTGATCACCCCCTGTCGGGCCGGTGGGGTTAAGGCCGCTGGCCTCTGGCAGGCGGTAATAGACAGCGCTGTACCAGTCGCTCACCCATTCGGCCACATTTCCCGCCATGTCAAATAATCCATAAGGACTCACGCCTGCCGGGTAGCTGCTGACAGGCAGCGCGCCGATGCTGCCATCTTCGGGGATGCTGGTCTTCGCCAGCAGCTCATTCCACGTATTGCCCCAGGGATAGATGCGCCCATCGCTGCCACGCGCGGCGCGTTCCCATTCCGCCTCGGTGGGCAGGCGGCGGCCCAGCGCATCGCAGTAAGCCTGAGCGCCGTACCAGGTGACGTTAACCACAGGCTGATTACGGATTATCTCCGGGAAAGTGTACTGTGCGCCCAACACCACTGCCGAAGTTTCGGATTCAGCCTGTGTGAGCAGACACAACTGGCCGCTGCAACCGTTGCGATGACTACCCGCGCCCATGCTGTTGAGGAAGGCGACAAACTGCGGATAAGTGACTTCAGTGATTTCCATCTGGAAGGCATTGAGCGTAACCTGATGTGGAGGCGCGGAATCCTCGCCCATGCCGATCAAACAGTTGCCATTCTGCACGGTCACACACAGATCAACCGCCCTCCGCACCTCGTCAGGGGTGGTACCCATCGCAAAGGTGCCGCCGTCAATCACGGTCATCTGGGTGGCGATGGTTTGAAGCAGAGCAGGGTCCAGCGTGGGGATCACCGCCGTTGGCGGCGTGGTCGTCCAGGTGGGGCTGGTCAGGCTCAGCGCGTCGTAGGTAGCGGTCTGCGCCTGCTGGAAGGCCGCCTCCACAGTGGCCTGAAGTGCGGGATTTTCAGCGGCATTGGCAGTGGCTGTGAACAGCGCGTTAACCGTCGCCTGCACTTCACTGGTAGGGTTAGTATCGTCCTGGGCGCTCACACTGCTGAGGGTGAGCAGCAGCGCCAGGGCAAGAATAATCCATTTTCGCATCTTACACCTCACTATGGTTTGTATTGGCCTGTAGAGTGAGCCATGGTCACTCTACAGGGTAAAGACGAGCCGCCCTATTATACAGGCCGCCCAAAGGGTAAATGAAAAACGTTACCCAAGCGTAGGGCAAAGCCGCCTCGCCTCCGGTAAAATGTACCCCTGTCACAGGTAGCGCAAGGAGAAAAGTGTAATGCTGGCCTATGAGGTGCGCCATCTGACCAAGTGTTACCCACGTCACAAGACACCAGCCAACGACGACCTTTCGTTAGAGATCGCCAAAGGGGAATTCTTCGGCCTGCTGGGGGATAACGGCGCAGGCAAGACCACGCTCGTCAAGCAGTTGGCGAACCTGCTGCGCCCCACCCACGGAGACATCCGGCTGTTTGGGCAGCCCCTGAGCACCGCGCCGCTGGTGATGACCGGAAAGCTCGGCTATATGCCGCAGAGCGGGCGGGCGCTGAATAACCTGACCGTAGGTGAGGCGCTTTATTTCACGGCTCATTTGCGCGGATTTTCACGCCGGGATGCCCGGCAGGAGCGTGATCGCCTGCTGGAAATCTTCGAACTGGGGCCAATGCGTCAGCGCCCCACCGCACGCCTCAGCGGCGGGCAGCGTCGGTTGGTGGCACTGGCCACCAGCATGGCCGCTGCGCCACGCATCTTGATTCTCGATGAACCCACCAATGACCTCGCGCCGCAAAATCGCATTCGTGTATGGGACATCCTGCGTGAACAGCACGCCCAGCAGGGCACGACTATTATCCTGGTGACCCATAATGTGCTGGAAGCCGAACGGGTCATCGAGCGCGTAGGCATCATGAAAAACGGGCGACTTATCGCTATCGGCAGGCCTGGAGGTCTCAAAGCGGAGCTGAATCACCAGCTTCGGCTGGAGATCATCTTTATACCAGATCGCCCGCCTGTGCTGCCTGCCAGTACAGTGCCTCATCTGGCCGCACCGGGCCGTTGGAATCTGTTGATTGGCCGTGAGGAAGCGCCCGCTTACCTCGATCTGCTGAGCTATGACCCTGCTGTTGAGGATTTCCGCCTGAGTACCGCAACACTGGAAGACCTCTATCTGGCGATAATGGTCGAGCAGCAGACATAAGGCACGACCCATGAAAGGTAAAACCTCATGCAGCCTATCCATATACAATTCATTGATCTGCTGCTGATCCAGCTTAGCAACTGGCGCTGGTCATGGCGGGGTTCGGTTATTCTGGGTATTGCTGCGCCGCTGCTGTTTATCGCGGTGTTCAGCAGCTTCGCCGCCGACAGCGGAGAACGTGCGTTAGGGTATGTGCTGACCGGGAATATGGTGCTGGCGCTGCTGCTGG
>JBGSXK010000734.1:0-14559 GCA_041751455.1 Anaerolineae bacterium | reverse complement strand
TGGTGGTGGTGGCGGGAACACCTTTTCCTCTCGCCACCTTACCCTCACCCCAAACCCCTCTCTCCCGCAGGGACGCTTTGCAGCCTCAGGGCGAGGGGCTTTTTGCAGCGAACGTTTATTTTGAACCCCCAGGGCGCATCTAGTTGTCAGGTATCAGTAACGGCCAGGGCGCAACCTCTCCCTTAGTATAGGGGGTTTTGGGGTGGAAATGGTGGACATATGTCCCTATTTTGGAGCTGAGTCACCAGAGACGCGATACCTCACCCCCTGCCCCCTCCCCACGGTGTGGAGAGGGGGTTGACGTGAGATCATTTTCCCTGCGCTTTCTGCCGCCGCGCGATTTCCAGATCTTTACGGGCACGTTGATCATTGGGGTCAATACGCAGCGCTGCCTCATAATCTGCTATCGCGCTATCCAGGTCGCCTTTGGTTGCGCGGGCATTCCCCCGGTTGGTGTATCCTTCGGCATACTGCGGGTTGAGGTGCAGTGCTTCGTTGTAATCGGCAATCGCCCCGTCCAGGTCGCCTTTGGCTTCGCGGGCAGCACCACGGCCGGCGTAGGCCTGGTCAAACTGCGGCATGAGGCGCAGCGCTTCGTTGTAGTCGGCCAGCGCCCCGTCGAGGTCGCCTTTGTCCGCGCGGGTAACCCCCCGGTTGTAGTAGGCCTTGGCATACTGCGGGTTGAGGCGGAGGGCTTCGGTGTAGTCGGCCAGCGCGCCGTCGAGGTCGCCTTTGTCCGCGCGGGCATTCCCCCGGTTGTAGTAGGCCATTGCAAGCTGCGGGTTGAGGCGGAGGGCTTCGGTGTAGTCGGCCAGCGCGCCGTCGAGGTCGCCTTTGTCCGCGCGGGCCCGTCCTCTATTGAGATAAGCTATAGCATTTTGGGGGTCAAGCTGGATTGCCTTATCACTATCAGCAAATGCCCCGTCTATATCACCTTTTTCATGGCGGGCAAACCCTCGGCCAGCATAGGCATTAGCATACTGCGGGTTGAGGCGGAGGGCTTCGGTGTAGTCGGCCAGCGCGCCGTCGAGGTCGCCTTTGCCCGCGCGGGCATTCCCCCGGTTGTAGTAGGCCTCGGCAAGCTGCGGGTTGAGGCGGAGGGCTTCGGTGTAGTCGGCCAGCGCGCCGTCGAAGTCGCCTTTGTGGTAGCGGGCAGACCCTCGGTTGGTGTGGGCAAGGGCATACTGCGGGTTAAGGCGGAGGGCTTCGGTGTAGTCGGCCAGTGCCCCGTCGAGGTCGCCTTTGGCCTTGCGGGCAAGCCCCCGGTTGTTCCAGGCATTGGCAAACTGCGGGTTGAGGCGGAGGGCTTCGGTGTAGTCGGCCAGCGCGCCGTCGAGGTCGCCTTTGGCCTTGCGGGCAACCCCCCGGTTATTGTAGGCCTCGGCAAGCTGCGGGTTGAGGCGGAGGGCTTCGGTGTAATCCGCAATTTTGCCATCGTAATCTTTAGCATCTCGTGTCAGCCCGCGCTCGAAATACTCCTCGGCGCTGAGCTGGCGCTCGGTGACAGGTGGTTGAGCTTCTACACTGCGCTGCTGTTCCTTAGCGATGATATCGGCTCTTGGGGAAAGTGGATGGATGATGGTGGTAATATCCTGCTGCAGGCGCTTCTCATGCAGGTCTTGCATGGCATATTTGAAGAAGCGGGCAGGGATTTCCAGTCCGTTGTAACTCGATAAAACGGCTAACTTGCCTGTCAGATGCGACCTGGCTCGATTGAAATCGAAATCTTCCATTATCAAGGGGATGATATTGCGTTGGGTATCAATCGCCGTTTCAATCTCCTGCCGCATGACATCACCGGGTTCATCAAACCGTTCAATCGCGCTGGGAGTGAGAATGATGAGGAAGTGTGCCCGTGCTTTGATGTTCTCGATAATCGCCTGTAACCAATCGCCGCCGCGCAGACTGTCCACATCATAGAAGACATCGTAACCAAGCCTATCCAGGTGTTGGTATACGGCCAGGGCATGAAAGCTGTTGGCGCGGCGGTAGCTGATAAAGACAGTTTTCTGAATCTGCATGACGCTCCCCGCGAGGGTGTGAGGACTGTACTATGCTATTATCAGGGTATCGGGGGAAGGTGTCAATTTGTTACAGCCGCAGAAGCGCGTTTAAAAGCATGATGTTTGTCAATTTACAGGGGAGCGGGGCGGGGCATATGCTGAAAGAAAGCACATTCACCCGTGTCGGAGGTGATGAGATGTATAAGACCATACTCGTTCCACTGGATGGCTCGGTAAGGGCAGAGACGATTCTGGCGCATGTGGAGGAGATTGCTCACGCAGGCGGCGCGAAAGTGGTGCTGCTGCGCGTGGTGGACCCGGTGGCCTCGCTGACCGGGCTGGAAGGCATTCCCTATGATATGAGCCGGGATTTTATCAAGCAGGAAACGGATGAAGCTCAGCTTTACCTGGAGAATAAAGCCAAGGAACTGCGCAAGAAGGATGTGCAGACAAGCACCCGTATCCGTTATGGGGAAGTGGTGAAGACCATCAGCGAGGTGGCCGAAGCCGAAAAAGCCGACCTGATCGCACTGGCCAGTCATGGGCGCACGGGGTTGTCGCGGCTGTTTTATGGCAGCGTGGCGGCGGGTGTGCTCAACCGGGCGGATCGCCCGCTGCTGCTGATCCGCGCGGACAAGGAGAATGGCAGCTAAAGCAGACAAAAAAACAGGGAACGCACCTGCGTTCCCTGACACTTCTTATCGCCTGTAGAGGCGGCTGGAACGGGGTAATTACTTACCTTTACCCACGTACTTGATCGCCTCGGCGAATACTTCCTTGTGCGAGTCAAAGTTATCGGTGACCAGCACCCAGTCTTTCCAGACACGGCCTGGCTGCGGCTCGTAGGCTTTGATGCCCTTCTTACCAATCAGCTCTTTGGCTTTTGCTTCGCCCACTTTGGCGATGATGCCGTCCGACTTGACGCTGACGGCCATGGTGTCGTTGGCCTTGTACACCGGGAAGCCAAACATCTTGTCGGCTTTGGCGTTTTTCACATTTTTCATTGCGTCGCTGAGGAACTTCTCGTGTGCAGGATTGAACTCAGGCATAAAGGACATCTCCTTTAAGAAAATTTGTTCCCCCATCATAACCTTAAATCCTGCCCAATGTCAATCGTGCAAAACGCCTATCCTACTGAGGTACTACTGGCCTATTTTTAGGGCAAAATGGGTAGGTAGAGGGGCATTTTGTGCTATAGTCAGGAGGCAGCGCGGGGACAGTACACCCCACTGCCTGGGTGTGTTGGTGCTGGGTAAGCGAGTGATGGCCTGTGGATAACAACCTCGGCAACCTGCTTCTGATTGGCTTTGGGCTGTTGTGTGTGCTGCCGCTGGTGGTGGTGCTGATCGCGGGTTTTGTGCTGTACCGCGTGGGGCGGCAGCGGCTGGACGGGCTGGTGGAGCCGGATGTGGAGAAGATACAGGCACGTTACGCACAGCTCCAGGCGCAGAATCCCAACATCAGCCGCGAGGCACTGGTGAGCAGGATTATTCACCGTGAGGCGCTGAAATGTGGGCTGGTGGGGGCGGTGACGGGCATCGGCGGGTTTTACACGCTGCCTATCGCGCTGCCAGTGGATGTGGTGCTGTCGCTGCGCATCCAGGCCGCGCTGGTCAGCTTTATCGCTCATGCCTATGGCGCGGGGGATCACCCGCGTGAAGCGAAGCTGCGCACTTATCTTATCATGAGCGGCAGCAGCGAGGCGACGCAGACCACGACACGTGTTTTTACCGGCTTTCTGCTGCGTGTGGTTGGCAAGTCGTTCTCCAAGCTTATCCCGCTCCTGAGCGCGCTTATCAGCTTCGCGGTCAATTATGCGATTGTCCAGGTGATGGCGCGGGTGGCGGTGCGCTGGTATTCCCGCGCTGAGAATGCGGTAGTCGTCAGGCCAGACGCGGCGACGTAGATGGCCTTATAACTTCTGTTCCCGCAGCCAGTCCTCGATCAGCGCGCGGGCTGCATCCGGCGCGGTATGGGGGAAGAGATGACCGCCGGGCAGGGTGACATGGGTTGCGTCCGGCAGTATCTCGCGCACCTGGGCGGCGGAAGCAGGCAGATAGGTATCGGAAGTTTCCCCGGCGAGGATGAGTGTGGGCAGCAGCCCGCGCAGCTTCGGCAGTTCGTCCCACACCTCAGTGATGATGCTCATGTAATAATAGGCTTCCCAATCGCGCGGCCAGGTGAGTTGCAGGCCAGCGCCTTCGTCTGCCGGGCGGAGCATAGCATGGGTATAGACCCAGAGCGCGTCGTCTGTCCAGTCTTTGAACAGCGACTTTGCGCGCCAGTAGGTGAAGGCCTCGCTGGCATCGGCGAAATGGTCACGGCGTACCTGCGCCTGCTCGATCAAGGGGATGCGGGGCATGATCCCCTGGGTGTGTGCCGCCTGAACCATCTCCAGTACGGGAAGGGGCAGGAAAGTGGGGTCGAGCAGCACCAAGCCGCGAAAACGCTGCGGCTGTTCGATGACGGCCAGCATCGAAGCCACCGCGCCAAACGAATGCCCCACCGCGATCACGCCTTCCAGCGCATAATGGTGCAGCCCGGCCAGCAGATCCATCGTGACTTCGCGCCAGGAGCTGGGTTCAGTGGGCGCGGGGCCTGCATCTGGCCAGAGGGCGCGCGGCGGCAGGCTCAGCACGCGGTAATGCGCCGTCAGCGGGTGCAGCAGCGGTGTATAGGTGGCCGGCGGGAAACCATTCGCCAGCGCCATATGGATGACCTGTCCCTGCCCGCCGTATTCATAAAGCGGCTGTGCGCTCATGGCTGCTCCCTGTAAGCGATGACGCGCAGACGGACATAATCCACTGTCCAGATGCCATCCTCATAGAGTATGGGGCGCAGGCTTTGCTCGATATGCGCCAGGATCATGTCCTGCTGGGTGGGGGCCAGTGGTTTGAGGATGCTGTTGGTGAACATGAGCAGCCAGTGGCGCAGGCCATCCTCCCCTTCGAGGGGGGTCGGGCGGCGAAAATGGGCGGTATAACGCACAAAAAAACCATGCTGCTCCAGGAGCGTGGCGTATTCGCCAGGCGAGGGGAAATACCAGGGATTTTCGGCCAAGGGCGGCTGGCCTGCCGCGACCAGCGCCGTGTTGAGGGCGCTGAGGACATGCACGATATTGTGCCTGCCGCCGAACTCCGCCACGAAGCGCCCACCGGGTTTGAGTGCCTGCGCGATGCAGGCGACAACTGCCGGGGCATTTTTAATCCAGTGCAGGGCGGCGTTGGAAAATACTGCATCAAAGGGCGTGTCGAAGTGAAAATCCGCGCCGTCACCCACCACGAACTGCAAATCCGGGTAATGGGCGCGTGCCTGGGCGATCATGCTTTCGGCGCTGTCCAGCCCGGTGACTATCGCCCCCATCCCGGCAATCTTCTGCGTCAGGTGGCCGGTGCCACAGCCGAGGTCGAGGATGTGCTCGCCGGGCAGCGGTGCCAGCAGCGTAATTAATTCCGCGCCGAGATCGGTCACAAAACGGTGCTTGCTGTCGTAGAGGGTGGTGTCCCATTCGTTTGTGGCGGGGGTGTGTGTCATTGCAGGTCACTTTCGTACAGGCAAGATTGTCATCGTCGTTATGGGCTGAACGCTGTGGGCGACCTGCAGGCCGCCCTTACAAACCAGCCGTTCCGGGCACAGGCCCATCATAAACCCGTTTGCTGGCTTTTTAAGTGAAGCACAGCGGCTTTATGTAATGGGCACCATGTGGATGATGGTCACGCCGCCGCCGCCTTCATTGGGCAGCGCCTCCGTGACTTTGCTGATGAGCGGGTGCGCTTCCACGCGCTCGCGGACGGCCTTCTTGAGCGCGCCTGTGCCCTTGCCGTGAATGATGCGGGCGAAGGGCAGGCCAGCGGTGTAGGCCATATCGAGGTAAGTTTCCAGGCGGGCGAGGGCATCCTCGACACGCTGGCCGCGCAGGTCGAGTTCCAGCCCCGGCGATTTGCCCTTGGGCACAATCGGGTCGGGGGATTTCTCGTATTCGCGCCTGTGGCCGCGCTTGCGCTGGCGCACTTCGCTTTTGGGACGTTGGCGCAGTTCTTCCAGCTTCGCCCGCACACGGAGCGAACCAATCTGAATCTGCGCCTCGGTCTGGTCGATCTCGCTAATCACACCCTCGGCATTGAGTGTCTGGAGCCAGACGGTATCGCCCAGACGCGGTGTCCAGTCGCTGGTTTCCAGATGCTCCGCGCCGTTCTCTATGGGGGTCTGAATATCGGCATTGAGGGCTAAGGCGGCTTCCTGTGCCTGTCTGAGCGCGTCCAGCGGCAGGCTGGCCGCGCGCATCTCGCTGCGCAGTCGCTTCATTTCGCGCTGAATTTCTTTCAGTTCGGTTTCAGCCTGACGGCGGGCGCTGGCGATGATGTCGCGGCGCTCATCCTCGATTTTGTCGAGGCGGGCCTGAAGTTCTGCACGCTGCTCCTCAACGTCTTCCTGGATGGCGGCAATGCCGGACTGTCTGCGCCGGATGTCCTCGCGGGTACGCTGAATCTCATCCAGCATATCGTCGGCGATGAGGTCTTCTGTCGTGACCATCGCCCGCGCGGCCTCGATGATCTCCTGATCAAGCCCCAGGCGCGCGGCAATCGCCAGCGCGTTGGAGCGTCCTGGCAGGCCGATAATCAGGCGGTAAGTCGGGCGCAGTGTTTCAAGG
The DNA here is from genome assembly GCA_041751455.1 of Anaerolineae bacterium. GTDB lineage: Bacteria > Chloroflexota > Anaerolineae > Aggregatilineales > Phototrophicaceae > JAIOHN01. The sequence continues at coordinate 7,905 of JBGSXK010000734.1, read as the reverse complement.
TCAAACTCCACACTGGCATTACGCACACCGGGAGTCTCCACGCCGTAAATCTTAAGTTCGGGATGATGGGTGGTGACGATGGTGGTGACACGGCGGTTGCGCAGGTGCGTCAGCAGTGCCCGCGCCAGCGCGGAGCCTTCGGCGGGGTCAGTACCCGCGCCCGCCTCGTCCAGCAGCACTAATGAGCGTTCGTCGGCTTCCTTGAGAATATGAATGGTGTTGGTCATGTGGCTGGAGAAGGTGGAGAGGGACTGCTCGATGCTCTGTTCGTCGCCGATGTCAGCATAGATACCCCGGAAGATGCTCATTTTGGCATCCTCGGCGGGCAGGTGCAGGCCGCACTGGGTCATCAGCGCCATGAGGCCGATGGTCTTGAGCGAGACGGTTTTGCCACCTGTGTTCGGCCCGGTGATGACCAGCACCCAGGTGTCGTTATCCAGCTCCACATCAATGGGCACGACGTTGCCGGTCAGCAGCGGGTGGCGCGCGCCAGAAATGCGGATGGTGCTGCCGGGTCTGTCGGCGGTGGGCTGGAAGGGCAGCAGCACTGGCTCGACGGCCTTGAGGTCTTCGGCAAAGCGTGCCTTCGCCAGCACCAGATCGACATAGGCGAGCACCTCGACCGTGCGCACGATGTACTCACTTTCCTGGCCTACGAGATCGGTCAGCATTAACAGGATGCGCCGAATCTCTTTTTCCTCCTCAAGCTGGAGTTCACGCCACTCGTTATTGAGTTCCACGGTTGCCAGCGGCTCGATAAACAGGGTCGCGCCGCTGGAAGACGCATCGTGCACAATGCCGGGAATACGGCCTTTGAACTCGGCCTTGATGGGTACGACATAACGCCCGCTGCGGGTGGTGATGAGTGTTTCCTGCAAGAACTGCGCGTTGGTGGTGCTGCTGATGATGCGGTTGAGGCGCTGCATCAGGCGTTCATAGCTTATCTTCAGGTCACGGCGAATGGTCGCCAGCCTTGGGCTGGCGCTGTCCATGACTTCGCCGTTGTCGTTCAGCACTTTGCTGATTTCCTCCTGCAAGCCGGTGCATTCCTCGGCTTCGTTGATGATCTCCGCCAGCAGGGGATACTGGCCTTTCATGCGGCCAATCGTCCGGCGCAGGGTAGTGGCACGGCGCAGCGTATAACGGATGTCGAGCAGCGTTTGCGGGTCGATCATCACGCCGCGTGTAGCCTGCATGGCTGGATCGCGCACATCGCGCGCACCGCCCAGGCTCACGGTCTGGCGATTTTCGAACAAGAGACGGGCTTCCGTGGTTTCCTGCTGCCAGGTTCTGGCTTCATCCAGGTCGCTGCTGGGAAACAATTCACGCGCCAGGTCTTCCCCGGCGGAGAATGTGCAGTATTCGGCGAGTTTTTCTAAGACTTTATGCAGCTCAAGTGTCTGCAATGTTTTTTCATTCATGGAGTTGTGCGGCCAATTTCACTTGTGACCTATCCACAAACCAGAGGTAGAGGGAGAGGCGAATCGCTGACACGCCCCAAACCTGTGTTTGTAAATTGATCTGTATTCGAATGATGTGCAAGTATAAAACACAGGCAGGCATTTTTCAATGAGCAATGGCTGAAAAGGGTTCATGAAGGTTCATAAAAGTGCTGAAGCTGATAATATTCCGTTTATTGCCTGCATTGGAGAGGGAGAGGAAGGACGACTTTATAAGACTCTATCTTAAGCGGGCTGATAACGGATGATATAATGCAAAAGTGCATTTGACTAGTTTCAGGAAAACCATGCGTTATTTAACTCTAGCGATGACATTCATCAGCCTGTGGCTGATAAACCTGCCTGTGCAAGCCGCACAGGATTCTGTACTGACCGGTAATGTGTATCAAACCGTGAATGTGCGCAGCGGGCCAGATACCCAGTATGAGATTGTGGCGAAGCTGGATGCCGGGCAGACCGTGACGGTGAACGGGCGCGAAAGCGAAGCGACACGCTGGCTGCGCGTGGTGCTGGAAGCTGAGGAAGCAGGATCGGGCTGGGTGACGGCCTTTTCGGTGACGCTGGAGGGCGACCCGGCGGCGCTGCCGGTGGTGAATGCCGGGGCGGGAGAAACACCGGGCACGGGTGACCCCGGCACCAACCCGGAAGGCGTGGTTGTGGTGATCGCTTATGGGCGGGTGAATGTGCGCAGCGGGCCGGGCATTGAATATGACGCGGTTGGCCAGTTGGAGCTGGATGAAGAAGCGACTGTGCTGGCGCGCAGCAATACCAACAGCGATTGGTTATATATTGAGCACAATGGGTTGATGGGCTGGGTGGCGTATTTTACAGTTGCGATGCTGGGCGACCCGACGGTTTTACCTGTTCGTGTGCCTGATGCGAACCACACAGAACTTGTGCCGCCGTCGGCGCTGATCGCCACGCGCTACAACGTGCGACTGCGCAGCGCGCCGAGCACACGCGCGCCTGTGGTGGGGCTGGTGCCCTTTAACAGTGATACGACCCCCATCGCGCAGACCAGAGATGGGCGCTGGCTGTATGTATTGTATGTCGATGGCGCGGGTTGGGGGCTGACGCAGCTTTTCGACCTGGACGAAGCGCAGCAGGCGCATATACCGGTGTTTATCCCTGACGAGGGCAGCCCTGTGCCGCCCACGCTCACACCACAGTCTTTGGTGACCACGGCCACCCCCGAAACCAGCGCCACGCGCAGCCCGGATTAAGGACGGCCAGAGGCTGATGGTTTATTCGATCAGCGCCAGGGTGATGCTGAAGGTGCTGCCTTCTCCGAGGGTGCTTCTGACATCAATCTCGCCACCGTGCAGGCGGATAATCTCGCGGCTGATGCTGAGTCCCAGACCTGTGCCTTTGACCTTCTGGTCAATGCGATAGAACGACTCAAAGATATGCGGCAGATGCTTAGGGGCGATACCGATGCCCGTATCCACGACTTCCAGAAATGCCTGGCGGTTCTTATTTTCCTCGTCGGGGATTATCTTCAGCGTCACCGTGACACTGCCGCCCTCCGGTGTGTAATTGATGGCATTTGTGACCAGATTGGTGATGACCTGGATCATACGCTCGGTGTCAGCCAGGACGCGCAGCGGTTCGTCGGTGAGGCTGGATGTGAAGGCAATATTTTTCAGGTCGGCCTCGGCGCTCTGGGCGTGGATGACGGCCAGCACCAGCTCCTGCAAGATCACAACCTGCCGATCCAGGTTGATCTGCCCGTGTTCGAGGCGGCTCATATCCAGTAAATTTTCGGCCAGGTTCATCATGCGCTCGGTCACACCTTCGATGATATTGAGATGCTCGGTGAGATTTTCTGGCTGGCGGCGGATCAGGTAGAGGCGGGTGGTGATATTGGTGATGGGGGTGCGCAGCTCGTGCGAGGCGGTGGAAATAAAATGATTTTTGCGCGCCTCCAGGGCTTTTTCCTGGCTGATGTCGCGGACAACCGTCACCGTTCTTAACAGGTCGGCATCGGGTTCGCTCACCCGTGAAACCGTCAGCCCGGCATCAAAATCGCGCCCATCTTTGCCTGTCATTCTGATCTCTTTGCGCCAGACACCTTCTTTTACCAGTGTGGTGCGGATCTCCTGCCGGATTTCCTCCGGGGTCTGGGGATTGTGGGGGCTAATGAGATCGATGGTGGTGCGGGCGGCAATTTCGTCACTGTCGTAGCCGGTCAGTCGTGAAAGCATGGCATTGATGTAGTGGATGTGCTTACCTTCGGCATAATAGACACCCTCGCCCATGGAGTCCAGGATGGCGCGGAACTGGCGGCGTTCGCTTTCCAGCTCGGCGGTGCGCTGTGCGACACGCTGTTCGAGTTCATCAAAGAGGGTGGCGTTGCGGATGGCGATGGTGGCCTGGTTGGCGAACACCTGAATTTGCTCCAGATGCTTCTCGTTAAAGCCATTGACCTGGCTGCTGTCGATATTTAAAAAACCAACCACACGATCTCCGCTGCGGATAGGCATCCCAATGTAGGATTTAATCCAGCGTCCGATATTGCCATGAGGCACCCAGTCAGGACTGACTTCGGTATTGGATACGAGCAGCGGCTCACCTGTCTCGGCCATGCGCCGTAAGGTAGGGGTTTTGGTGATGTCGAAGGGAATATGACGCTCCGGGGTATCGACCTCGAAGTCCCCGAATTTGTGATAGCGCACCACACTGGCGATATTGGCCTGCACGAGCATGATGTTTCCTGCGTCATGAGGGATGACACGCGCGACGCTGGCGAGAATCCTGTCCAACACCCCTTCGAGGTTGAGCGTGCTGGTCAGCACGGCGGCGGTATCGCGCATGGCTTCGGCCAGGATGCGCTGCTCACGCTCGGCAGTTTCGGCCTGTTTGCGCTCGGTAATATCCTGGGCTGCGCCATAGATGGCGACCACACGCTGCTCGTGGTCGTTCCAGATCGGGCGGCCATAATCGCGCAGCCAGCGGGTTTCTCCGTCATGGGTGATGATGCGCAATTCGCTGACATCGGCGGTGCCGTCGCGCAGGCGGTAGAGGCGATCCCGGTAGAGAGAACGATCCTCCGGGTGGATGAGCAGTTCCCAGCCAGAGGCCTGAATATCCTGTGTGCTGTAGCCGGTCATTTCGCTGAAAGCCCCGGCAATCCATTCGGTGGCACTGCTGCCGTCCTCCGTGATGCGGATGCCATAGGCATAATCGGACATGAGTTCGGAGACCATGCGATAGCGGTTTTCGCTTTCCTCCAACGCGGCGCGGTGATCCTGTTCCAGCATGTTGCGATAACGGTTGGTGATGATGAGGATGGTGGAGATGACCAGCACCAGCATCATGGGGCCAGCCAGCAGGCCCACGAAGGTGAACTGCGGCAGCAGCAGGCTGAAGAAGGCCACCGTGGCAAGGTAAATCGCCAGTAAATAAATGCTGTGACGACTGGAAAGAAAAATATTGGAAAGCAAAACAGGTAAAATCAAATAACCTAAAAAGTAAGTATCATAAAGCTGGCTCAAAAAGGCGACACCCATGATGCCGCTGGAAGCCATGACAATAATCAGTACCGCGCCTGTCACATAATAGGCTGAGCGACTGAGGATATAGGCCATGCAGCAAAGTATGATTACGAGCAAGATGAGACTAAATCCCTGATCCTGAAACAGGGCCTCCGGGGTATAAATGATGGCGGCCAGTATTACCGAAGGGATGCTGATAGGGATGAGTGCCACAATGAGGGTTGCGAGGAGCTGAGCTTTGCGGCGTTGTTCGACTTGCTGTAGTGATGGGTGCGGGGCTGTAAGGCGCTGCAAAATATGCGATAATACGCCCCTGGTTGGGTCTGGTCGTGTATCCCGCATGATCTTCCTCAAGTGCTTCCAAGTATGTGGGTGAACAACGTACATAATTTCCATTGTATATAAGAAACGAGTGGCAGGCGTAATCCAGTTTTATTATGAGGTTCCAATGTTCAAACGTTTAAGGCAGTTTTTATCGTTTATAAGACCGCTGCGGGGCATTCGTTATCTCTTTCATGCGCTGGGTAACTGGCGGCGCGGACGCTTCCGCGACCTGGATTATATTCTGCTGACTCTGCCCCAGACGATGCCCGCGCTGCCCGAAGAACGGCCCTGGCTTCAGCAGCGTATTTTCGGCAAGCCGCGCCTGAGCCTGCTTGAACTGGATACGCTGTTCGAGAAAATTGGCACAGACCCACGCCCGAAGGGACTCATCATCCAACTGCGGGGTCTGCAAATGGCGCTGGCCGATCTGCAAAGCCTGCGCAGCAGCGTGATCCGGCTGCGCAAGCAAGGCAAGCGGGTGGTGTTTTATGCGCAGGGTTATGACAATGCCACTTATTATGTCGCCAGCGCGGGGGATGAGGTGATCCTCCAGCCGGGCGGCTCGGTAGAACTGCTGGGGCTGGTGATGCAGCCTACATTTTTGAAGAACACGCTGGATGTGGTCGGCGTGCAGATGGACGCGGTGGCGATTTCGCCCTTTAAAGGCGCGCTGGATGCGCTGACGCGCGAGCATATTTCGGTCGAAGGACAGGCGCAGCTAGACTGGCTGCTGGATTCGCGTTATGAGATGATTCTGGAAGGCATTGCCGAAGGGCGCTGTATGTCGATTGCGGATGTGAAGGCGATGATTGATCATGCGCCGCATCTGGATACAGTGGCGCTGGAAGCCGGATATGTGGACGCGGTGCTGAACGAGGAACAACTGGGCAAGCACCTGGAGGCTGAGCATCTGGTGCCGCTGCAAAAGGCCGGGCCGCTGCTACGGAAGCGCTGGCGCAGGCACAGCAGCAAATTTGTGGCTGTGCTGCCGCTGTCCGGCATGATTATCCAGGGGGAGAGTGGGCGGCCACCGGGTGAAATCCCCATACCGCTGCCGGTGCTGGGCGAAGATCGGCTGGGTGATCTGACAGTGGTGCGGCAGGTACGACACCTGATGGAGGACAGAGAGGCGGCGGCAGTGGTGCTGTGGGTGGACAGCCCCGGCGGGTCGGCGGCGGCCTCCGAGGCGATGACGGCGGCGCTGGATGAGCTGGCGAAAGATCGCCCTGTAGTGGTGTATATGAACGGGGTGGCTGCCTCCGGTGGTTATTATGTCGCCACGCCCGCGCGCTGGATTGTCGCGCAGCCGGGGACGATTACCGGCTCCATCGGCGTGATTCTGGGTAAGCCTGTGACCAGCGGGCTGTATGGCAATGCAAGGATCAACCGCATGGAATTCACACGGGGGGCGAACGCGACGCTCTACAGCGACAGCCACCCCTTTGATGAGCACCAGCGGGAACAGATGCGGGCAGGGATTGAGCATATTTACAGCCAGTTTGTCACGCGGGTGGCGGCCTCCAGGCGCATGACCGCCGAGGCGGTGGATGCGGTAGGCGGCGGGCGAGTGTGGACGGGACGGCAGGCGCTCAAAAACGGGCTGGTGGATGAGCTGGGTGATTTGCAGGTGGCGCTGGTGAAGGCGCGCGAACTGGCTGATCTGCCCGCCGACGTGCCTTTCAGGATTCTGCGCGGGGAAGATAAACCGCTTGCGCCCCAGGTGGCGGAGCAGGTCAACCCGGCAGCTTGGCTGCGTTATGTGCAGGATAATTTTAAGTCGATGGCAAACGGCAGGGCGCAACTGCTGATGCCTGTCCACTGGGAATAGGCGCGATGGTCAGAGCGCTGGTGACGGGGGGCACAGGATTTGTCGGCTCGCATGTGGTACGGGTGCTGAATGAGGCCGGACACAGCGCGCGGGTGCTGCACCGTACCTCGTCGCGCATGGATGCGCTGTATGGCTTGGCGTTTGAGTCCGCGCTGGGTGATGTGCTGGATGAAGGGGCGCTGCGAGCGGCCTGTGCGGGCTGTGAGTGGGTATTTCATGTAGCGGCTGTTGCCGATTACTGGCAGGCTGACCGGGCGCAGATGTTCGCGGTGAATGTTGAGGGGACACGGCGAGTTCTGCGCGCGGCACGGGCAGCCGGGGTGCAGCGCGTGGTCTTCACCAGCAGTGCGGCCTCGGTGGGCTTCCGCTGGGATGGACAGCCGGCGCATGAGCAGGTGCGCTTTAACCTGCCCGCGCATCAGTTCCCCTATGGCTACAGTAAACTGCTGGCCGAGGATGTTGTGCGTTATGCGGTGCGCGAATATGGGCAGGATGTTGTGATCGTGAACCCGGTAGTGATCCTGGGGCCGGGGGACCTGAATATGATCTCCGGGCGCTTCATTACGGAGATCGCGCGTTTGCAATGGCTGGTGCCTGTCACGCCGGGCGGGGTAGGCGTGGTGGATGTGCGCGATGTGGCGCGCTGGCATCTGGCCGCGGCTGAGCAGGGGTGTGCGGGGGAACGTTATATCCTGGGCACGGTAAACTATTCCTACCGTGACTGGTACGGACTGGTGGCGGATACCCTCGGCGTGAGGCGGCCATTTCTGCCGCTGCCGGGGGCGGTGCTGCCGCCGCT
>JBGSXK010000733.1:0-9263 GCA_041751455.1 Anaerolineae bacterium | reverse complement strand
CGAAGATACGTTTGACACCCCATTTATGTAACCGCCGGACGAGAAAATCGCTCACGGTTTCAGCCATTGTTCACTCCCGAAAAAAGATTCGTTAGGATGTTTATCTGGCTCCCATCCTATGGTTGGGTGGAATAGTGCAATAAAAACCACGGCTTCTGTTTTGCATACAGGTGTGGTGGATTGGATGAGGTTACAGTGTGTCCTGCTGCTGGGGCAGATTTACACCTGTCGTTGCCAGTTACCCGATGATCTCGGTGTCAGGATCCTCAGTATTTACCCCATGGTCCATCGAACAGAAATTCTTTTATATGAGAATTTTGAGCGTGGTGGCTTTCGCTAAAAGCAGGAAACAATCTGAAATCACCCATTTTATTGTAATTTTTAATTTAATCTGTCCTATGAGCCACCTAGCATGTTTTATAGTGGGTCAGCAGTCTACCCCGCCCGGATACTTTCGTAATGCCACAGCGCAAACGAAAGGTGTGCCCCACCTTTCATTTTGGCTGAGTGGGTTGAGGGTGCAGAAGCAAAACATTCAGAGGAGTGATGATGCGCGGTTATCTGGCGGCTAAGTTAAACGCGGGCAGCAGGTGCGAGGGCATCCTCTACGGGGGCGGATTCATGAACAGGTGAAGGGTCATCAGGATCGTGGATATCTTCATCAGGCCGGAGCAGCAGCGCGGGAATAAGCGCCAGCCCACACATGATCGCCCCCACCAGCCCTAGCTCGGCCAGCACCTGCACGGTGACACGTGCATAAGTTTCTGCTGCCGCATAAATATCGACACTGGCTCCACCAAGCGCTGCCCCTACCAGCCCATTCACCCGCTGGAGGGAAATCGTCGTCAGGGCAGAAACACTGACCGTCATACCGATTAGGCGCAGGATGATGACCAGTGCCGAGGCCACACCACGCTCCTCCTGCCGGGCGGCATTGATCACTGCCGCGCTGATGGGTGAAAACGTCAGCCCCAACCCGACCCCGATCACAGCCATCTCAACAGCGATCAATGCTTCAGAGACCTCAAGTGTCCAGGTCTGCCAGACGGCTAAAAAGCCCGCGATTGCCAGTGTCAGACCGATGATTGTCGTCCAGCGATACCCAATGCGATCACTCACCCAGCCGCCCGGCACCGCCGCCAGCGCCATCGGTACAGTCAGGGTAGACAGCAGCAGCCCTACTTTCAACGCTGCTTCGGTCAATGCCCGCGTATCTTCCTGACGCACATTAATCAGGATCGGGACACTCACCAGCCCGATCACCAGACAGAAACCCACGAACAGGTTTACCAGCGCCCCGGCAGAGATATTGCGCCGCCGGAACAGGGCAGGTCTGATCAGCGGGTCTTTCACACGCTGCTCCACCAGCACAAAAGCCAGGAAAAAGATGATCGCCAGCGCCATCATCGGCAGGAAATACACAGGAAGCTGTGTAAGATCATCGAAGCCGCTGGTGCTGCTGGACACATCAATGTTCGCGCCCAGGCCGATGTTGAGGCAGATGAGCGCCCCGGTGATCAAGGCCGCACCCAGGTAATCGAAGCGGCCTGTAGTGCGATACTGCGGCACTTTGCGCAGCGCCCAAAGCACCAGCGCAATTGTCAGCAGGGTCAGCGGTACATTAATCCAGAACAGCCAGTGCCAGTGGACATACTGCACCATCAACCCACCATAGAGATGTCCCAGCACCCATCCGAGGGTATCCACCGCCGCTACCAGTCCCAGCGGGCGAGCACGGCGTGCCGGAGGGAACAGATCGCCGACCAGGGCCAGGCTGACCGGCACCAAAGCCCCCGCGCCAAATGCCTGTACCACCCGCCCGAAGATCAGCGCTTGCAGGTTGACGTAGGCGATATCCGGGCGCTGACCCAGGCGGCGATAAATGGCATAAAGTATTTCCGCCGGTGCCTGATCAGCCGTTGCCACCAGCACCGAGCCGCCAATGAAGATCGACAGGCAGGCAACATACACCGCCCGCCGCCCAACCAGATCGCTGACACGACCCATGAACGTCAGGCTGATCGTATAGGCCAGCAGGTAACCGCTGAGTATCCAGGCGGCATCATCCAGCGCGGTTTGCAGCGGCAGTTCCAGCTCGATAATGAGTTCTGGCAGGAAGGCCGAAACCACCGTCAGATCCAGCGACCCCACAAAAACCGGAATGCAGATTACCGCCAGTACCAGCCAGGGATTAATGCCCGCTGCTGTATAGGTCTGGGTTTTGGTCATTAACAGTTATTCCCCTGGGGTGTCCAGTTCTGGCGCAGCATTGAGGTCATAGACATCAACTGTCCAGGTGGTTGGCTCAGGCTCAGTTTCGGACACGGTTTCTGGCAGCCTGATTATAAAACGTACCGGAATCCTTAGTTCCCGGTCAATATAGACATCCACCTCGGCGTTGCCCTCCACAGCGATAATTCCCGCCAACAGTGCAGAAATATCCCGCCCATCGGCTGTGCCCTTCAGATGATGCACGGCAGTTCTGTCTTCGAGGTTGGCCTGGCCAACATACTCCAGGTTAATGAGCGAATTCAGCGCGGCCTGAAAACCTGTATCATCAGCAATGAGGGCCTGCGGGTTAAAGCCCTGCGCGAAAGGCTGGCTTAACCACTCGCCACCGGTCAGCACAGTATTGCGATACCACTGCGCTTCTCCGCGTGAGAAAATATCAACATCCGCCGGGATACCTGCCACGATCAGGCGCACATTCCCCTGCAAAGTCTCCGGGGAGACATACTGCGCCTTCGCCTGCCGGAAAAAGACATTCGCACCAAAATCGGTCTCAACAGCATAGGGCGCGCCACCGCTGAGCACCTCCATACGGAAGGTCTCGGCAGCACGGATGTTATTTCCTGCCTCCGTGACCAGTGCCAGTGGGTCGGGCGGGGATTCAGTCGGGGAGTCGCTGCTGCAAGCCGCGAGTACCAGTAACAGGGCGATGAGGATTCCCGGATAGCGCACAGGCAAGTCCTTTTGTGAGCATTTCAGATGGTCAGCGTTTCAGTAAAAGCCGCGGCTCAGCATTCAGAACTGCATACTAAACCCGGTAAAAAGGTTATTATAGTATACCCAAAGGCGCTATACGTTTAAGGTCGAATGAGGGTTGCACGGCTCAACCATAATTTAAGACCGTTTGCGGGTGATGAGGATCACGTGGCTGGAATGGTACATACTGGCGTGGGACGGCATTGCTGATCTCCGCCAGCGCGATCTGGAAGTTGTCGGCAGGGGGCATCAGCGAATCCACTATGAGCGCATTCGCCCCCCAGGGCTGATAATACTGGCGCATCCGCAGCACGTCTTCCCAACCCACCGGCCTCCAGCCAGGCACATAATGCACACGGCTTTTCATGCGCTCCTCCCAGACTGCATCATCCGAGCAGGTGCAGTAAATAGCACAGAAGCGCACCCCATGTCGCATGGCGATCTCACTGGCGACGATGCGAAAATGATCGAGCGGGAAGGTGGCATCCAGGATCACGCTCACCCCCAGGCTGAGCTGCTCATCAGCCTGATCGAGGATGATATAGTAGCCATCGCCCGTGTTCTCCGCCGCCAGATGATGATCGCGCAGTACACGCTGCACACGGTCTTTGCTGAATATCGGCAGGCCTAGCTGGTGGGCAACCATGCGTGCCAGTGTCGTCTTGCCGCTGCCCGGCATCCCGGCGAAAAGGATCAGGGTGGTTTCCATAGGAGTTTGCGCTGTAACCGAAATTAGTAAGCCTCTCTTTATAATATTAAAGGTATGGTAGATAAAGACACCATGAATTTTTGGTAAAAATCTGACAACCTTCCCCTTTGCCTCTGGCCGCAGAGCAGGCAAAGGGGAAGCTGTCGCTCACTTAATTTTCGTCCAGGTGCCGCTGTCACCACCAGAAAAGCGGTACACCGCCCCACCCGGCGCATCAATATAATACGCGCCACTCTGTTCAAACTGGATGGTACGATTATTCTGGTTCGCCTGATCAGTGCCCCACCCGATGGCGTTCAACCATTGGATATTCGCACCAGAGAGCGGTGAACTTGTATTGACAAACGCCCAGCGGAACATCAACTGCGGGCGGCGCAGCCCTGCTGGGGGCGCGTCGAAGGTAATATCACTACCATCCCAGCCGCTGGTATGCGCGATATAACGGTTATCCTGATTCGTCAGGCCATAAATTCTATTGAGGCCGTTGGCATTCACATACAGCATCAAGCCACGCTCAAAGGGCTGGTACGCGCCCGGCCCGATTGCGCCCAATGCAGTGGGGCAGCCCGCGCCCTGTGGTGCAAACTCGTTACCAAAAAACCATGGAATAGCACAGGTAATGGAGATGGAAAGCGATTGGGTGGCTTCCTGCGCACCACGAATTGCCACAAGGCGATAGATAATGACACTGCCCCCGCTGGCTGGGATTGTCACAGGCAGCTCGCCGGTAGGCACGACGGAAAAACTCTGTATCACCGCGCCCTGCTGATTTAACTGGTCGATGCGAGTCTGGTCAGAGATAGTCTGCCAGCGCAGTACCACCACGCCATTCGGTGCTGCCTGGAGGCTGCTGGCTCCAAAAAAGATGATTTGCGGTAAACTGGATGTCGGCGTGAGCGTTGGCGTATCGGTCGCAGTGGGTGTTGGCGTATGCGTAAAGGTCGGTGTGATGGTGAACGTCGGCGTGATCGACGAAGTGGCGGTCACAGTCGGCGTGAACGTCGGTGTACGAGTAGGAGTGTCAGTTGCAGTGGGTGTGAGCGTAAACGTAGGAGTATGGGTTGGGGTGGCAGAGGGTGTAATGGTGGGGGTATCACTGGGCGTGAGGGTGGGCAGCACGGCCAGCGTGGGCAGTTCGCCCACTTCCTGCGCTTCTGGCTGGCAAGCAGTGGCGAAGACCAGAATGAACAGGATGAGACCCAGATTCCAGAATTTTGTTCTCAACTTCATTATTGGCCTCCGGCAAGCAGGATAAGTGTTGGCGACTCTCATATTTTATGTAATGATACTCATAACATTGGTGGCTTGCCAACAAAACATCCCTTCTCCAACGGTACTTTCGTCCCCCAGCCCGGCAGCACAGCTCGATTCACGTGCCACCCACCTGCCCCGCGATATTGCGCCACGCCTCATTACAGGAACCCCCACCGCACCCTCTGTTGATGTCTATAGCGCCAGCCTCATCTTTCCCCCATCTCCCACCAGCTTTGTGTATGTCGAGCCAACTCTTGCACCAGATGCGCTGATCGTCGGGCGTTCTGTCGAGGGGCGCAGCATCGTCGCGCGCAAGCTGGGCACAGGTGAAAAACTGCTGCTGCTGGTGGGAGGAATGCATGGCGGGTGGGAAGCCAACACTGTTACATTGATTAACCAGTTGATTACCCATTTTGACGAACACCCCGACACGATCCCGCCGGGGCTGGCGCTGGCTTTTATCCCGGCGGCCAACCCTGATGGCTTGGTGCGTGGCCTTGCACCGGAAGGCCGCTTTAACGGCAACGGGGTCGATCTCAACCGCAACTGGGGCTGTAACTGGACGGAGCAGGCTTACTGGCGAAACCAGACTGTGAGCGCGGGCACAGCGCCGTTTTCCGAGCCGGAGACACGCGCCCTCGCCGAGTACATCCAGCGTGAAGAACCCGCCACCGTGTTGTTCTATCACAGCGCAGCGGCAGGGGTTTATGCCGGGTCCTGCGGCGGCGATGCCGGGTCCGCACTGATGTCGCAGCTTTACGGGCAGGCGGCAGGGTATACCTACGGGCAGGCCTTCAGTGCTTACCCTGTCACGGGGACAGCGGCCACCTGGGTCAACAGCCTGGGGATCCCCTCGGCAGATGTGGAGTTACAGACGCAGACCGACAGCGAGTTCGCACGTAATATGGCCGGAGTGCTGGCGGTGATGACCTGGTTAAGCAGCGGGTCATGAGGAAGAACAGCAGCATCCTGCTTTAAGCCTGCCTGCACTGGGTACAAGCACCTCCGAGTATGATAAAATCAATGGGTAAACTTATGATGTCTTACCCGCAAAACTCTGTATCTCTGACTAATCTCATAGAGGAGTTGCCGCATGAATCAGGCTTTTACGGCTGCTTCGCATCATGACATCCTCGTGCTGCTGGTGCAGATCGCTGTGCTGCTGTTTACCGCACGCATTATGGGCGAGATTGCCCAGCGCCTCGGCCAGCCGACAGTCGTGGGGGAAATCCTGGCCGGGATACTCTTGGGGCCGTCGCTCCTCAGCGGCTTTGTGCCATTTATTAATGAGTGGCTCATCCCACAAACACCCACGCAGGGTTACCTACTGGAAGTCATCAGCATGTTAGGGGCGATGTTCCTGCTGTTAATTACCGGGCTGGAAACCGACCTGGCACTTGTCCGCCGTCACGCCCGCACCGCCATCGGTGTGTCGCTGGGTGGCATCCTGGTCACGTTTGCAGCGGGCTTTGTCTTTGGCCAGCTTTTGCCAAACGATCTGCTGGCCGACCCCGGTCAGCGGCTGGTGTTCGCGCTGTTTGTCGCCATTGCGCTGGCGATTTCCTCCATTCCGGTCATCGCCAAGGTGCTGATGGATTTGAAGCTCATCCGCCGTGACATCGGTCAGACGATTATCGCCGCCGCCATGAGCGACGATACGATTGGCTGGATTTTGCTGTCTATCGTGGCTGGGTTAGCCAGCGGCGCGGCAGTGACGGCGGGCAGCATCTTACAATCTCTGGGCAGTGTTCTGGCCTTTATGATCCTGAGCTTTACCGCCGGATTATGGCTGGTGCGGCGGCTGCTGGTTTTTACACAGAGCGAAGTCCAGAGCCGCGATCGTGTGCTATCACTGGTGATTATCCTGATGTTTGTCTGGGCGGCCATCTCGCAGGCGCTCAATCTGGAGGCCGTGCTGGGCGCGTTCGTGCTGGGCATTCTGTTCAGCCAGATGCCGACCCTGCCGGATGAGGTGATCGAGAAGCTGGAAAGCCTGACACTGGGCATTTTTGGCCCCATCTTTTTCTCAGTAGCCGGGTTGAAGGTCAACATTCTGCAACTGCTCGAACCACGCCTGATCCTGATTACCCTGCTGCTGATCGTAATTGCCGTCATCTCGAAAGTGGTAGGGACATACCTGGGCGCGCGGCTGATCGGGCGGCGCGATCACTGGACCGCGCTAAGCTTTGGCGCAGGGTTAAGCGCGCGCGGCGCGATGGGCATCATCATTGCGACGATTGGCCTCTCGCTGGGGGTTCTGAACCAGACCATGTTTTCGATCATCGTGGTCATGGCGATCATGACCTCGCTGATTTCGCCGCCCGCGCTGCGCTGGGTTTTGGGCCACGTCCAGCCAGAGCAGCAGGAATTGGAACGTCTGCGGCGCGAGGAACTGAACCGCACCAGCATGATTGCTAATGTGCGCCGGGTCCTGCTGCCAGTACGCCGCCGAGAGAGCGGGATGCAGGACGCGATACAAACTATTGAAAGTGTACTGCTGGAGAAAATCGGCAGTAAAACCCCGCTTTCCGTGACCCTGTTTAACGTCTCCAATGATGGGGAAGATCGCAGCGCCGCCTTCCTCAGCGGCCTGAGCAAGCAGTTCAAGCATCAAAATATCTCGCGCAGGGTCGTGAAAGGCAGTGATCCAGCCGCGCTTATTCTGGATGAACTCAAGAAGGATTATAACTTGCTGGTGATGGGGGCATCGGAGCGTCCACGAGGCGGTGATGTGCTGTTTACGCCGCTGGTGGATCAACTGGTGCGCCTGGCTTCCTGTCCTACGATTGTCGTACATGGAGAGCGGGTGCAGCCAGACTGGGAGCCAAAACGCATCCTGGTGCCCACTAATGGCACCCAGGCTGCCCGTCGTGCCGCAGAGGTGGCCTTTACGTTGTGTACCAACGGCAGCGAAGAGGTCTTTGTCCTCAATGTCGTGCGCGAAACCAGCGATCGTTATCTGCGTGATTCCGGGGGCAGCCTGCAAGAGCGTCAGCTCAGCATCGCTTATCAGTTGGTCAATGACCTGAGTATATTGGGGCAGACCCAGGGCATACAGGCTACAAGCGAAGTGCGCATGGGCAGCGATGTTGAGGACGAAATTCTGGAACTGGCGCAGCGTCATGAGATCGACCTGATCGTCCTGGGCACCAGCCTGCGCGCCGGGTCAGAGCGTTTATACCTGGGGCGACGCGTGGAGAATATCCTGCAAAATGCGCCCTGCCCGGTGATTATCGTCAACTCTTAATGGGTAACAGGGTAAGATCCCAGGCTGTTTACTCCGCCTCGACTGTCACCGACACCTCTGGCGTAGCGGTAAGGCGTGGGGTGGGAGTGATAGTGGGCTGTGGAATGTCCCCGACATCATCACAGAACGGCTCGACATTATACTGCGCCCGCTCAGGGCAGCTTAATACAGGCAGGTAGCGATTACCGTTTCCCCATTCAATCAGCTCTTCCAGTGGTTCTGCCCGCCACAGAATTACAAGGTTATCTTCCGCGCCGCTGAGTGCGGTAGTGCCATCCGGGCTGAATTTGACACTCAGCAGCCAGTTGGTATGGCCACTGAACTGGCGAATCTCCTGGCCGCTGGCGACATCCCACAGGCGGGCGCTCTGGTCAGCCGCGCCAGTGATAAGCCGCTGTCCATCGGGGCTGAAGTCGGCGCTGAAGACCGCCAGTGTATGACCGACGAAATGGCGAATTTCCTCGCCACTGGCGACATCCCACAGCCGGGCGGTGGAATCCCAGGACGTGGAAACCGCCAGCGTCCCATCCGGGCTGAAGGCCACAGTGTTCACTACACCCGCATGGCCGCGCAAGGTACGGAGCCATTTACCCGTCGCCACATCCCACACCATCACATCCCCCTCGGATGAACCCGACAACGCCGTCGTCCCCTCCGAGCTGAAAGCCACGCTGTTCACTGAAGCCAAATGACCATGCAACGTCCGCAGCGGTTCGCCCGTCGCCACATCCCACACCATTAGCGTATTGTCGTATGAACCGGACAGCGCTAATCTCCCATCCGAGCTGAACACCACATCCCTCACCTCACGCGAATGACCGTGCAGCGTCCGCAACGGTTCGCCCGTCGCCACGTCCCACACCATTAGCGTATTGTCGTATGAACCAGACAGTGCCAACCGCATGTCTGGGCTGAAGGCTACACTAGTTACCCAATCCGAATGACCGTGCAGCGTCCGCAACAGTTCACCCGTCGCCACGTCCCACACCATTAGCGTATTGTCATATGAACCAGACAATACCAACCGCATGCCTGGGCTGAAGGCTACACTAGTTACCTCACGCGAAT
>JBGSXK010000732.1:0-2143 GCA_041751455.1 Anaerolineae bacterium | reverse complement strand
GCAGCAGCAGCGTTCCCGCCACCACCCACCCGATCAGGTTATCACGCACGGGCAGCAGGTAAGACAGCTCTGGCGTGGGAAAGAACAGGCCGCTGGTCAGCAGGCCGATGACATCAATCAGCATCGCCAGCCCGAAGCCCCACAGCAGCACGATGAGCAGGCGCGAACCCCGTGCTTCCAGCCGCAGGGCTTCTAAATCACCGCGGCGGGAGAAATTGACATAAAAAATAGTCAGCATCGCCCCCAGCGCCCAACCCACCAGCAGCACAAAGGGCATATCGGGAAACAGGATGGAAGCCACCGTCGTGCCGATAAGCGCAATCGACAGAAAAGCGGCGAAGGTCGTGTTCACCGCCGTGAAGAAACTCCAGGGCGGCGCAGCTTCATTCTGGCCGATGCGACGGAAAATTGCGCTCATGTCCCACTCTCCGGCTGACGATGCAGCAGCAGGCGCGAAAGGATACGTGCGATATTCCACGCATCGTCACTGCCCCGGTGCTGAATACCTTCCATCTCTATCCCCATCATTTCCAGGGCACGTGTCATGCCCACTTCATAGGGCAGGGCATGGACCACGCCTACCAGACTCTTGACATTAATGTGGCCAGGGCTAAAGGGATAAGTCACCCCACGCGCCTCACACTGGCGCTCGAACTGGTTGCGGTCATAATCGCCATAACTGGCCCACAGGCGCTTTTTAGAGAGATACTCGCGTTCCAGCAGGGCACAGGCCCGCTCAAACGAGATGCCCTTGTTCGTGACCTGCTTCTGCGTCAGCCCGGTCAGTTCGGTACAGAACTCGCTGACTTTGGAGCGCTCCGGCCTTACCAGAATACTGCGTTTTTCCAGCGGCATACCCGTGGCCACATCCAGCGGGCAAACACCAATCTCGATGATCTCGCTTTCCTGCCCTGTGGGTGAGGGGCCCGGCCAGCAGGTCGCCTCAACATCAATGACCAGAATCTGGTCCAGTTTACGTGCCAAAGTATTTTCCTTCGTATGACCCTACCAGCAGGAGGCTGGCATGGTCACAAACTGGGGGTGTGAGTCTGTATGCAATAATTTACGCGCTCACGATTAAGAAACCAATAACCGCTGTATGCGAAAGATGTAAAATCGTGTGTTGAAATCATGTGGTCGTGGATCTGTTTTAATCATACCCTGCGGCGGCGGGCTGGTACAGTGTTCAAAAGGTCAATTTCAGGGCACAGCACTGCCGCGCCCCGGTGCTGTACGGCTTAATAGGAGATCATGTCCAGCGGCAGGTGAGCGATGCGGTTGAGGTAACGCAGATGCACCATCCCATCCGGCGCAAAATCCAGGCGCGTGATGGCGGTATTGTAGTGGTTATAATACACATCCGTGCCGGGAAGCTGGTTAAAGATCGCCTTGAGCAGCCAGCTCGCAAACAAGCCATGGGTCACCAGGCCGATCCGCTGGCTCCCATCGCTCTGTGCCGCCCAGGTGCGTACCTGCTCCGCCACACGCACCGCCCGCATGATCATCTCGGCTTCGACTTCCATCCCGCGTGAACGCTCCCACCAGCCGTCCTCACGGATGGTGTCCGGCAGATGATAATCCTCGAACTGTGCCAGGATTTCGGCGCGGGTGAAGCCGGGATACCCCACATAACCGCCATCTTCTTCCATATAAATGCCGCCCAGTTCATGAATATCCACCCACACCTCCGGCCTTAGGCCCAGCGCCCGCGCGATAGGCAGCGAGGTTTGCAGCGCGCGATGCATGGCACTGCAATACAGATGCGTAAGTCCATAATGAAGGCGTTCGGCCTGCGCGCTGCTGCCATGTTCTTCGCTGCTCTGCTGCGGCAGCCGCCGGAAGATCATTTCCGGGAAGTCAGCACTGGCCAGATGCTGCGCCACGATTTCCGCCTGCCGGTGCCCCAGCTCGGTAAGTGGGGCATCCATCACGCGGCGGCTGATGTCCTGGCCGAGCGCGTTGTTGGTCGATTGCGCGTGTCGGATGATATAAAGTTCCATAGGTTCCCTTGTGACCGGTAACGGAGAGCAAAACAGCCCACAGTGTAACATGCTTCGTTTAAGAGAAATTTATACCGCTCAGACCACTTTTTCGGGCATTTACGTTTTTCGGTTTATAAACACCACACCATGCCTCTGACCCT
>JBGSXK010000731.1:0-9685 GCA_041751455.1 Anaerolineae bacterium | reverse complement strand
CCCTAAAGCACACCCTTCCACTATAGCCCATTCCACCTTACACACGCAATGAACGCCAAAATAGGGACATATGTCCACCTTTTCCCTCCCAGCATCCCTTATACTAAAAGTCACCCTCCATGCAATGGGCTGCGGAGCGTCCCTGTGGGAGAGGGTCTTAGGGAGGGGTTGCGTCTTGGCAGTTCAAAATTGTTTCATGGACAGCTTGGGTGGCGGGAACACCCTTGCTTGCCGCCACCGCCACCAGAATCAAAAGGGCGCGATTACCCGCGCCCCTGCCGATACCTGATACCTGATCGCTCTATTTCACATCATGCCACGCCGTATGCACTTCCGGCTGATTGCGCTTCAGCGCCAGCAGCAGCGCGTCCTGATCCACCGGGATCGAGAAGATACGCACACCCGTGGCATTCGTGATCGCGTTGCAGATCGCCGGAGTCGTGTTGATCGACGGAATCTCACCCACGCCCTTCGCGCCATACGGCCCGTCTGCGGCGCGGTGTTCGACCAGATGCGAGACAATCTCTGGCGTATGCTTGATACTCGGCATCTTGTACCGCGCCAGCAGGTGCGACCAGGGCACACCATTTTCGAGGATGAAGCTCTCCGTCAGGCAGTTGCCCAGCGCCATGATAATCCCGCCCTCGATCTGCCCTTGCAGCATCAGCGGGTTGATCGCCCGGCCAATGTCCGTCGCGGAAAGCACCTTCAGCACCTTCACCTCGCCCGTTTCCAGGTCAACTTCGACCAGTGCGGCCTGCGTCGCGTAGCTGAAGGCGAAATGCATATCTCCCCCCGACCCCAGCGGCTGGGTCTTCGGCGCGTGATATTCGTACTTGGTCAGCGGCATGAGTCCGGTGCTTTTCATCCACTTGACCACCTCGCCCACCGGGACACTGTGCCCATTGGAGCGCAGCAGCCCTTCTTCATAGTAGATGTTTTCCGGCGGCACATCCATCAGCTCAGCGGCGGAGCGTGTCAGTGCGTCTCGCAGCGCCGAGGAAGCCAGCCGTGCCGCATTCCCCGTCATGAAGGTCTGACGGCTTGCCGTCGTCGGCCCTCCGTTGGGCGTGCGGTCTGTATCGCACAGCAGCACCTTCACCCGGTCATACGGCAGATGCAGTTCCTCAGCAGCACACTGCGCGACCACATGCGCGACCCCCTGCCCCATATCAGCAGCAGCGGTACGCACTTCAACAGTCCCATCCTCAAACGCCTCAACCTCGACCTCGCTCTTGTCGGGAGCGCCCCCGCCCAGCCCGGTATTCTTATAAGCACAGGCAATGCCCCAGCCATAACCCTTATGCCCCTCACGCCAGCCCCATTGGAACTCGGTGTTGGGGTGATGACGGCGCATATCGGACTTGACCAGATCAATCGTCTCGATCAGCCCGACCGATTCGCGCAAAAGCTGGCCTGTCGCGGTGGTCACGCCCACTTTCTGCGCGTTCATCAACCGCAGCTCCACCGGGTCAATCCCCAGCGCCTCGGCCAGCAGATCCATATTCTGCTCCACTGCAAATGCCGATTGCGTCACCCCAAAACCGCGAAATGCCCCGGAAGGCGTGTTATTGGTGTACATGGCATAACAGTCAATCTTGGAGTGGGGTACGTTGTATGGCCCCGTAGCATGGGTCGTTGCGCGTGTCATCACCTTGTCAGACAGCGAGGCATACGCGCCCCCATCCCCGTACAGTTCGGCCTGCACGGCCATCAGTGTGCCGTCGCGCTTCGCCCCGGTCTTGATTCGGATCACCGTCGCATGGCGCTTGGGATGGAAGATCAGCGACTCCTGCCGGGTATAAAGCATCTTCACGGGTTTACCCGTGACCGTTGCCAGCATGGCGACATGAATCTGCCCGGCAATGTCTTCCTTACCCCCAAAGCCCCCGCCGATCAGCGTGCCGATGATGCGTACCTCATCCTCTGCCAGCCCCATCGACAGCGCGACCTGATTGCGATCCTGATACGGAATCTGCGAGCCGACATACACGGTCAGCTTATCATGACCCTCGTAACCCTTCGGGATGCCAATCGCGCATTCCGGTTCCAGAAAAGCGTGTTCCGTCGTGGGGGTGCGGTACTCCCGTTCGATAATCACATCCGACTCGGCAAACCCCTGTTCAATATCACCATGCCGCACTTTGATATGCTTCAGCAGGTTGCCTGTCGGGTGTTCCGGGTGCAGATTGGGGGCTTCCGGCGTATGGGCATACACAGGGTCGCCTACCACAGGCAGCGGCTCATACTCCACCTCGATCAGGCGCAGTGCCTCAGCAGCCGTTTCTTCGTCCACTGCGGCGATGATCGCGACTGCATCCCCTGTAAAGCGCACCACATCCCCGCACAGCACCGGCCAGTCCCGATACACCAACCCGTGCAGGTTCTCGCCCGGCACATCCTCATGAGTCAGCACGGCTTTCACGCCCGGCAGAGATTTGGCCTTCTCGGTGTGGATGTTCAGCACCCGCGCATGAGGATAAGGCGAACGCAGCGTGCGCGCGAACAGCATCCCCGGAAAAACATAATCATCGGTGAATTTGGCCTGCCCGGTCACTTTCTCACGCACTTCCTGCGGCGGCACAGACCGGCTGATGACATCCATCGGCTCGGCCACTGCCGGGTCGTTGACCGCCAGGGGCGGCTCACCGCGCAGCTCACATGCAGCAGATTTGATGGCCTGCATCACACTGGTATACCCTGTACAGCGGCAGTAGGTATCCTTAAGGGCCACTTTAATGTCATGATCGTCAGGATCGGGGTTTTCATCCAGCAGCGCCTTGCTGGTCAGCATCAGCCCCGGCGTACAGAAGCCGCACTGCACCGCCCCATGCCGGATGAAATTTTCCTGTATCGGGTGCAGGCTGCCGTTCTGTGCCAGCCCTTCGACACTGGTCACGCTGCGCCCCTGTGCTTTGAAGACCGGGTACACACAGGAATCAACCGGAATCCCATCGACCAGCATCGTGCAGATACCGCACTCCGCCTCCTCGCAACCGATTTTAGTCCCAGTCAGGCCGAGATCAAGCCGCAGGAACTGCGCCAGCGTGCGCGATTCCGGAATCTCCATATCATAAGCCGTGCCATTCACGGTAATCTGTATCTTCCGCATCAGTCGTTTACCTCTAAAATTCGTTTCCTGCTGTCTGACCTGGTAGGGACACAGCGCGCTGCGTCCCAACTATAACCGATAGTTAAACGCCAATATCCTCTGGCGTGGCTTCACCTGTCCGCGCCCGTTCGACAGCCAGCGGCAGCGTGCGCCGCAGCAGCACCTCGATCATCTCACGTCGATAATCTGCCGTTGCCCGGTACTTGCTCGTGCGCGGATTCAGCACCTCGCGGGCGATATTGACTGCATCCTGTAATGTATCGTCGTTAGCTGGCCTGCCGTGCAGCGCATCCTCAATCTCGCCGATGCGTACCGGACGGGGCGCAACCGGGGCAATACTCACACGGACGCGCTCGTAATGCGTGCCCGCTGCGTTCAGCCGTACCCACACCGCACAGCCCAACACGGGGAGCGCGACTCCCTGTGGACGCATGATACGCTTGAAGGCCGTCGCCTCATGCTCCGCGCACAATTGAAAGCGCACCCTCAGCAGCATATCGCGCGTCGAATCCAGCAGCGACTCACCGGGGCCGAGGAACAACTCAAGCAGCGGCAGCCATTTGCGCTCCCCCCGGTGGATAATCTCCGCTTCGGCATCCAGCGCGACCAGCGAAGTCGTGCCATCGGCAGCAGGCAGGGCATGAGCCACATTCCCGCCCAGCGTAGCGACATTACGCACCTGTGGCCCGCCGACCACACCGCAGCTTTCGACCAGACACGTCGCCCGCCCGGCCAGCAGCGCCGACTTCACGATCTGTGTATGTGTCACGCCCGCACCGATAATCGCGTGGTCATCCTGTGCATCAATACTGCGCAAGTCCGGGATGCTGGTAATATCCACCAGCGCCTCATGCGGGATAGGATCGCCCTCGGCCTTCATGTCGATCAGCAAATCCGTCCCCCCCGCGATCACCCGCGCCTGCCCGGCATGAGAAGATAACAGTTGCATCGCTTCGTCAATTGTAGTGGGGGTGTAATACTTATTCCACAGTTTCATGGTCTACCTCAACCTGACCGAACAAAGGTAAGGCCCAGGCACTTTTCGATGGAGGAGTATCCAACGCCGCCCTGCGGACGACCTGGAGTGATAAATTTAACGCTCAGAGTAAGTCTGTAAACGTAAAAAATTCTGCGTTTTACTCCGCGTCCGTGTGGTTCACCCTATTATATCATCATTCAATCGCTTCCAGCGACGCGCCCGCCATCATCGCGCCCAACTGCTCAACACTGGTCGTCTCGTTATCCACAATCCTCACGATGCGCCCCTCGTACATTACCGCGATACGATCACTCAGCGCGCGGATTTCGTCCAGGTCTTCTGAGATGAGCAGTATCGCTGTGCCTTTGGCGCGTTCATCCAGCAGGCGACGGTGAATATACTCCGACGCGCCGATGTCCACGCCGCGTGTCGGCTGCGCCGCGATCAGCACACGCGGATGCCGTGAAAGCTCGCGTGCCAGCACCAGCTTTTGAATATTCCCGCCGGAAAGGTTCTTAATGGGCACATCCGTCCCTGGCGTTTTAATCTCATACGCGCGAATCGCCTCACGGCAGCTATCGCTGATCGTGCGGAACTTCATGAAAATGCGCCCGCGCACAAACGGCACGCGGCCATGATCGTGCAGCACATAATTTTCCGCGACAGTGAAATCCTTAATCACCCCATCAATCATGCGTTCTTCGGGGATATACGCCAGCCCACGTTTATGGATCGCTGCTGAGGAATAGCCCGTCACATCCTGCCCATCCAGCAGCACTCGCCCCTCACTCGCAGGCCGCAGCCCGGCGACGACCTGTGCCAGCTCCTGCTGCCCGTTGCCCGATACCCCCGCCACGCCGACAATCTCGCCCCCCTGTACCTTAAGCGAGATATCACTCAGGCCAGCATCACCCCGGTCACTCAGCGCCCCCACATGTTCCAGTTGTAAACGCGCTTCGTTGACCTGTGCAGCGGGACGCTCATATTGCAGCACTACCGGGCGGCCAACCATCATCTCGGCCAGGGTACGTTTGGTCGCCCCTTCGGTAGGGATGCACGCCACTCGCCGTCCATCACGCAGCACCGTCACCCGCTGGCTGATAGCCAGCACTTCGTGCAGCTTGTGCGAGATAAAGATCAGTGCGTGACCATCGGCAGCCATCTGCTGCAAAATGCGGAACAGATCATCCACTTCCTGCGGGGTGAGTACCGCCGTCGGCTCATCCAGAATTAGCAGCGCCGCGCCCTTATAAATCGCCCGCAGGATTTCCACCCGCTGCTGCTCCCCTACCGCAAGCTGCCACACCGGAAGTTCCGGGTTCACCTTCAGGTGATAGCGCTCGGAAAGTTCGCGCAGCCGCTGCGAGATCAGATCCAGATCAAGCCGTATCCCGCGCGAGGATTTCATACCCAGCGCCACGTTCTCCGCCACGGTCAGCGACGGCACCAGCATAAAATGCTGGTGAATCATGCCGATGCCTTGCTGAATCGCTTCCTGCGGCGAGTTAATCTGCACAGGTTGCCCGCTCAGCATGATAGCCCCGCCGTTCGGTTGGTACAGCCCATACAGGATTTTCATCAGCGTACTTTTGCCCGCGCCGTTCTCACCCAGCAGCGCATGAATTTCCCCCGCCCGTACATCAAAATCGACATGATCGACCGCCAGCACGCCAGGAAAACGTTTGACAATGCCTCGCATCTGTAGCTGGTCAATGCGGCGGTGTCCGGTGGCAAGTGTTTGAGTCATGAGGCTCTTATCCATAGGGGCGCAGCACGCTGCGCCCCTGCAATGGTTATCCTAACTCTCGGCTTCCGGGGTTTCTTCCGGTTCGGCCATCGTATCTTCAGGGAAGATCACGATGTCGCCCCCGATGATCCCCGCGCTCAGTTCATCCACCAGCGCCTGGATTTCGGCGCGGCCTTCGCTGTCTTCAGGATAACGCACATCGCTGATCTCGATTTCCAGCCCGCCGTTTTCCAGGTTAATGACGTAAGCCTGCCCGCCCAGCACACCATCCGCGATGTTGTCGATGATGTCCTTGATGACTACTTCCCATTTATACACCTGGAAAGTCACACCATTCTCGTCGGCCAGTTCCACCTGGCTGGACTGTGTGCCGAACCACAGGATACCTGCCTCAGCATCTTTTGCGACCGCAATCGGCCCGACCACCATCTGCGCCGTGCCCGTCAGTACATCCGCACCATTCGCCAGGAACGCCTGTGCCGCTTCCGTCGCAAGCTGTACATCGCCAAACGACTGGATGTAATTCACATTGACCACTGCATCCGGGTTGGTCGCCGTTGCGCCTATCACGAAACCATCGACATACAGTTTGGCATCGCCCACTTCGATAGGGCCAACCACGCCGATATTGCCTGCGGTCGAGAGCGTAGCGGCGATCACACCGTTGATATAACCACCTTCTTCAGAAGCAGCGGTATAGGCATAGACATTATCCAGACCGAAGGTGTTCTGGTCGGTGCCCCAGGCAAACGACACTTCCGGGAACTCTGGTGCCAGTTCTTCCAGGATCGACCCATACTGCGAACCATGCGCAATCACCAGATCATATTCGCCAGAGGCCGCCCACTCACGCAGGGCAACCGCCGCGTCATCCACGACAAATGTCCCATCCTGGAAAACGAACTCGAAGGCATCTGCGCCCATTTCTTCCTGAATCAACACCAGCGCGTCATACATGCTCTGGCTGAAGGCCAGGTCATTAGTGGCGCTGGGCGCGACGGCGGCCACACGGAACGGCTCATCCTGTGCGCTGGCAAGGGAGACCACACCCACCGCCAGCAGCAGGACGATCAACATCAGACGAAACGCATTTTTAGACATACTTCCTCCTATAGTTAATGTGTAACTGTAGGAACACGCTTAATCATGTCCCTACGAAATTACCGCAGGTTACTATCCGCCTCGTTCAAACGGTCTGGTCAGTGCCGTGGGCTTCTCGGTGCGCTTGGCGGCGAAGATCAGCGCGATAATCGTAATGACATACGGGGCCATTACCGCAAACTCCGAAGGAATATCGATACCAATCGCGTTAATCTGCAATTGCAGCGCGTTCACGAAGCTGAACAACAGCGCCCCAGCTAATACACCGTAAGGTCGCCAGCCGCCAAAATAGACCAGCGCGACAGCGATAAAGCCCAGCCCAGCCGTAAGATTCTGCTGGAAGACCTTCAGCAGCGCCGTCGAAAGTGACGCGCCCGCGATCCCTGCCAGCACCCCACCCACGATCACAGTGATATAACGCACCTTCGCCACGTTTACCCCCATCGCATCGGCGGCTTCCGGGTTCTGGCCGACAGCGCGAATCATCAGGCCAAAAGGGGTGCGATTAAAGACAAACGCCGCCACAGGCACCAGGGCAAATGCGACATACACCAGCAGGTTATGCCGGAAGAAAATCTCGCCAATGCCCAGAAATTCAATATCCGACAGGCCAGGAATATAGATGCGGGGAAAGCCCGCCACTGATTTTGGTGTGCCAATGAGTTCCTGATACAGCAGTTCGCTCATGCCCAACCCGAACAGATACAGCCCAATACCGCTGATCCCCTGCCGTGCCTTCAGCGTCACGCTGATAAAGGCCATTGCCAGTCCCATCAATCCGCCCACCAGAATAGCGGCCAGCAGGCCAAGCACCAGGCTGTCAGTGGTGTAAACGGCATAGAACGAGGCAAACGCACCCATCAGCATAATGCCATCCACACCCAGGTTCAGCACTCCGCTGCGCTGGCCAAAGGCCTCACCAATCGAGGCAAAAATATACGGAGTCGCCAGCCGGATCGTCGAAGCCAGAACGCTGGCGGTGAAAATCTGCTCGATCATATCGGCTGCCTCATTTCTTCTGGCTGCGCTTCGTTGACCACCTGTTCCGCCTCACTCAAACGCCGTTGTGTCCGGCGGCGAACGAAGATTTGACTGCTCACCACGAAGATCACAATAATGCCATTGATAGCCGTAATTAACGAAGCGGACACGCCCACCTCACGCTGCATCTTCTGTGCCCCCACCAGCAGCCCGCCGAAGAACACTGAGGCTGGAATCGCCCCCAGCGGGTTAAGCCCCCCGAATAAGGCCGCCACAATCCCATTAAACCCGGCGCTACCTGTAAACCCCGTCGGCGAACCATCTGTTTGCAGGCGGTATTGCAGCCCCAGAACCTGCACCACCCCCGCCAGCCCTGCAAACCCGCCGGAGAGAAACATCGCCAGCACAGTATAACGGCGCACATGGATACCCGCGTAGCGTGCCGCCCGGTCATTCTGGCCGACAGCGCGAATACGATAACCTATCGACGTGCGCCACAGCAGCACATAGGTGAGTACCGCGAGCAGCACAGCCACCAGCAAGCCGGTATGCAGGCGGGTGCGGGCAAACAACTCGACATTCTGCACATTGAACAGATCAGCCACAAAATCCGGCAGTGTGATCGACAGGCGCGGCAGCTCCGCCATTCTGACAATGCGCGCCGTCTTCGGCACATTGTTCAGCCCAGCCTCGGCGGGGTCCAGCAGGATGCCGTTCAGCAGAAAATTCATCATCTGCGCGGCGATCTGGTTAAGCATGATCGTGCTGAGGATTTCGTTTACATCAAAATAGGCTTTAAGGAAACCCGCCAGCCCGCCATAAAGTGCCCCTGCCAGGAAACCCGCGCCGATCGCCAGCGGAATCACCAGCCCACCCAGGCTCTCGCCAAGCACCAGCGCTGTAGTCACCCCTGCCAGCGCCCCGGCGATCATCTGCCCCTCGCCACCGATGTTGACCACCCCACCCCGAAAGGCGATACAGATGCCGATGGCGACGAACATAATCGGGATCGCCTTCACCAGTGTCTCGGCAAAGGCATTCTCTGTGCCCACCGCGCCTTCCAGCAGGGCGGTGTAAGCCGTTACCGGGCTGACCTGAAGCGCGATCAACAGGCCGGAAGCCACCACCAGCGCCAGCAGCAGCGCTACCCCTACTGGCAGTGCATCAAAGATACGTCCTGTACGTACACGGAATTGGGATAAAGCCATAAGCCCTACTCTTGATGCAGCAATCAAAAACTGTACTCTAAAAAATCCCGAAGTTGTTTAGCAACTCCTCTAACGTCTGCGGTTAAAAAGCCGTGCAACTTCAACAAAACGTAATTATGCGCGGTTTGCGCGTGCTATTCAAATTTCACCTTCCTCCCGCAACTGTAAACGGGTTTCTTGCGTAGAGTAGTAAACAAACAGGCAACATTGGAGGCTGCGGTATCATGAAGCGTAAAAATTTTATCCCGCGCGCAGGGTCCTTCCTTCAGCTCCACACGCTGTTATTTGCCACGTTTACGATTGCGCTGCTCTACAGCATCATCGCCACCATCAACTATCCCGGCAACGCCGGCATCCCATTTACGGTTTTCAGGCCGTTTATAATCGAGCGTCTCAGTCTGGTCATATTATGGGCAGGAGCACTGCTGGCGCCCTTTGGTCTGCATCACCTCAGAATATATCTCCGCCTACGTGCCGCGCAGCCTCACTTCGGCACATTTGATACGCCTTATGACAGTGAACGTTTGCAGGATATGGGTGATCTGGATACCCATGAC